>CBFDBV010000046.1:0-16122 GCA_965603135.1 uncultured bacterium | reverse complement strand
CCGCTTTTTTGGGGAAAAAGCCGGTTCCCCGCACCCCTCCGGCAAAAACCCTTGGGCATCCTGGGGCAGCAGCGTTTTCTGAATAGGCCGGGTTAGGCGTTCGTGGCGGTCCCGCCTCGGCGGGATCACCCCCCGCACGTCGTTCGATGGAGGGGCCGAGGGGTTGCACCTTGCGGGGCCGGATGGGGCCCCTGAGACCCGAGCGCAAGCGCTCGGCTGGAAAAGGAACGCGCCTGCCCGCGGCGCCTCAGCCTTCGCCCTCGCGCGTGGTGGTGGTGTTCATCTCGAAGTTCTCGGAGGTCGTGATGGTGTGGATGGGGTGGGTCTCATCGCCACGCTTCACCTCGCCCCGAGTCTCCTGGCGCATCTGCATAAGGGTGTGCATCTCGGACCTGACCTCGCAGCCGGCCTCGGGGTCGAAGTAAATCACACCGCGCATGCTGATGTGCATCGGCCCCAGGTCCACGTTCAAGTCAGCGCCGGGCATCGAGGGGGACATGGTGAACGGCTCGGCGGCATGCAGGGCGCCCACCACCTCTATCTTCGCGCACTCGACGTCCTCGATGGTCTCGAAGTCCGCCAGGGTGTAGAGCATAGTCAGCGTCAGCGAAGGGGCGGCCTCTGCCTCTTCGCGCGCGCGTGCCTCAGCCTGTTCGTCGTCGGCCTCGGGCTGCTCTGAGGCTGGGCCGAGCCGGACTTCCGTCGTCTTTGCCCAGGTGTATCCCACGCCGATGGGCTCCTCCGGGAGGATCATCTGCGCGGCGGGCATGGTCTGGAGCGCCTGCATCGGCGAGAACTGGCTCGTGCCGAAGAACAGCTCGAGATCTATCGGCAGTTGGGTGCTGAGCACCTCGCCGCGTGGCGAGACCACCATCCGGATCGGCTCGCCCAGGAACCCCAGCATGGGCGGCATCAGGGGCCTCTCCTCGCCCCCGACGATCATCTTCTGCGCGGCGGGATCAATCACCACGTGCTGCGCGGGCTGGGCGCCGGCCTGGACATCCACCTCCATCACGCCCATCTGATATGCCAGGCTGCCGTTCCCCTCCTCGTCCACCGCCTCGACGGTCTGGTGCATCGGCATTTTCATATCCAGGGCGAGGTTCATGGCGTCTTCGGTGGGCGGCTCCTTGGTCAGATCGCTGTTGACCTGGTCGCCGCCTCCCTCGGTGCTGATAGCCCAACTCACTTCCTCGCCGACGTTCCACTTGTAGCGCAGGAGCACGCGGTCGCCGGCATCCTGGCCCCAGGTCAGGCCGGTGGTTAGAGCGGCTAACACCATCCCTACCAGTATGCGCTTGGTCATATTGCTCGCCTCTCCCGTGGGAACCTCAGCCCTCTTCGTCCCGCGTGACCACGATATTGGTCCTGAAGTCCTCGGTGGTCGTGATCATGTTGATGTCCTGCGTCTCGCCGCCGGCCTTCACCTGCCCGAGGGTCTCCTGGTGCAGCTCCATGATCTGGTCTATCTCAGTGCTGACGACGCAGCCGGCCTCCGGGTCGAAGTAAGTGAAGCCGTGTATGCTGAGGTGCATCGGTCCCATCTGCACGGTGAGGTCCGCGCCCTCCGTCGGCGGCGAAACGGTCATGGTCATGTCCATCGCGCCCACCATCTCTATCTTCGCGCACTCGACCTCGCCCACGGTCTCGAAGCCCACCAGCGTGTAGACCATCGTCACGGTCATCGGCACGGCCTCCGCCGCCTCCCCCTCGGCATCCTCGCCCTCCTCAGCGGTCCGAGGCGTGCTCAGGTCCATCGTCTGCGCCCAACTGTAGCCCTCCCGGATCGGCTCGGCGGGGAGCTGTATCCCCCAGGTCCGCGCCATCTGCGCGAACTGTGTCGGCGACAGCCCCATCATATCTGGCAGGTTACGGTCCATGTCCGGCGCCTCGAAGCTCAGCACCTCACCCAGCGGCGACATCACCATCCGAAAGGGCCCACCGAAGTGCCCCAGGGCCGTGGCGGGGAGAGGCGCCGGCTCGCCGTTGACGGTCATGGTCTTTGCTACCGGGTCAATGACTATATGCTGCGCGGGCTGATCGCCGGCGGTCATGTCCATCTCCATTATCCCCATCTGATACGCGACCGTGCCGTTGCCCTCCTCGTCCACGGCCTCCACAGTCTGGTACATGGGCATATTGATGCTCTGTGAGATGTACATGCCCGTCTCCTCGGGCGGCTCCTTGGTCATGTCCGTCATGACCATATTGCCCTCCGCCTGGACGGCCATCTGTGAGGACACCTCCTCGCCGGCGTTCCACTTGTAGCGCAGCAGCACCTTACCATCGAGGTGCTGCGCCCAGCTCATCGCGGCGGTGATCAGGATCACAGCCATAGGTGTGAGGCCTCGCCTGGTCATGTTACTGGTTCCTCTCCTTGGAACGTCTATTGCTGGCCGTCCTATCGTCGCGGCAGGCGCCCTCGCCTGCCGGAGAAGCCGTTGGCGTTCCTGTTGTCGTATCGCAGGTCCCGCTTTCTGTCCCGACTGCTCGGCCTAGGGCTTCGCAACGATCAGGTAGATCGCTGGCAGCAACAGGATCGCCAGCAGGCCCCACGCCTCCGTGCGGGCGAAGTTCAGCGTATACCCGTAGCCCATGCGCTTCTCGACCCACACCGACGGGTTCTGCGGGCAGTAGTACATGAAGCCTCCCACCCAGCCGTCGGAGTCGGCGCTGCGCTCCAGGCTGCCTGGCCCGGCTATCTCCTGCATCTCGGCGCGGGCACGCTTCATCCTGGGCCAGTAGTAAAGGAGCCAGCCGCCGTACAGCGCCACCTGGCCGCCGATCAGCGGCCCCAGTATCCCCACCAGCATTACCGTCTCGCTCTCGTTCCTGGCGCCCCAGAGCGTCACGGGAAGGCTCACGGCGAAGCACGCGATCAGGCCCACTCTCATCAGGTAGCACAGGTCGGCCAACAGCCGCATGTACTTCTCCCGCAGCTCCAGATAGCGTGGGTTGGGCGGGACCGGCAGCGTGGCGCGCGACTGCGCCATGCCCATCAGCGCCAGCACCGCCACCACGAACAACTGCACCTGCACCAGCGTGAGAAACTGCACAGGCCACAGAATCCGGCGGGCGCTCATCGGGGTCTGGTCCAGTGGCGCCCACACATACAGGCTCCCCAGGTACGCGATGCTGCCGACCACCATGATGAGCGAGAGCGCCTCCAGGCCGGGCCGCACGTACAGCCACCGGCTGCGCGGCGCAAGCGAGGCCGCCGCGGCCGGCGTTGGCACAACCACTCGATACGGCCGCGTTAGTGCATAAGTCGTTGCCAGCGCCAGCGCGATGCTCAGAATCC
Organism: uncultured bacterium; assembly: GCA_965603135.1. Taxonomy (GTDB): domain Bacteria; phylum Armatimonadota; class Zipacnadia; order Zipacnadales; family UBA5352; genus CBFDBV01. Next base: position 12,821 of record CBFDBV010000046.1, on the reverse strand, counting down.
CCAGCACGATCAGCGTCGGCGCCCATGAGCTGACGTCCAGCAGCCACACGCCCGTCACCGTGACCGCAATGCAAAGTGCCGTGAAAGCCCGATAGCCCTGAAGTCGCCGCCGTGCCCTGACGCCGCTGAAGTAATCTTCGCTCACCGGTACACCGAAGAACGCGTCGGCGCCCTTCATCGTGGGCAGCAGCGCCAGCACGCCGCCCTTGAAGGCGAACAGGCCGCTCAGCACCAGCTTCACCAGTGTCGCGATCGTCAAGTCCGTCACCTCTGCTCCTTGCTGCGTCAGCCCTCTCTCATCTCGTGCAGCCTACCCGGCGCCCTCAGCGCTGCCCTCGCTACGGGACCGTAGCGATCAAGTAGCACACTGGCAATAATACCGCCGTCACAACGATCCACGACTCGAATCGCGCCAGATTGAGCGCGTACACGATGCCGGGGCGCTTTTCCACCCACAGCGCGGGGTTCTGCGGGTTGAAGTACAGCACACCCAGTATCCACCCCCGGTCATCAGCAGGTGGCTCCAGGCTCTCCGGCCTCGCGATCTGCGCCATCTCCGTGCGCAGGCGGCTGGCTCGGGGACGGTAATAGAAGAGCCACGGGCAGTAGGTGAGCGTCCCCCAGAGAACGGCACCGACTGCCATCATGTTCCGGTGCTCGACCGGGACCCACACGCACACGGGCACAAGCAGAGCTAGTGTCGCGAGCAGCCAGAGCCTCACACTGTAGACCAGGTCGGCGGTCAGCCGCGCAGCTCGCTCCCTGAGATCAAGATAGCGCTTGGTCGCTCCGGCGGGGAGCGCGGTCCGGCTCCACGCGATGGCAATCAGCATCAGCCCGCCCAGCAGGAAGACCTCAACTGCGAGGACCGTGAGCATCCGCGCCGCCCACAGCTCCTCCGGGGTGACCGAGCCCGCCTCGCTGTGGACCAAGCCCCACACCTGCACGATGCTCGTCGCTGCGACCGCGAGGGAGGCCATCTCCAGGCCCGGTCGCATGTAGCGCCAGGGGCTCCGGGGCTGCAGGGATGCGACCACTGGCTGCCTCGCTGCGGCGGTCTGGTGTCGTCGCGTCGCCTGCACGTACGCCCCCAACGAGCCAACCAGACCAAAGAGCCCCATGATGATGACCAGGAGGCCGCCGCCGTCGTTATCGAGCATCCAGACGCCGATCAGGACGATGACCGTGCACAGCGCGGTCAGCAGCCGGAAGTCGCGCAGCCGCGCGCGGGCCTCCTTGCTACGCCAGTATGCTTCACTCACCGGCGAGCCGAAGAATGCGCACGGCCTGATCAGGCCCGGCAGCGCGACCATCCCTGCTCCGTACAGCAGGGCCAGACCGGTCAGGAGCACCTTTGCTGTCATCAGGGTAGCCATTGTCGCTCGTCTCCATGCACGGTTCGGGTCAGCCCTCTCTCATCTGGCGCAGCCTGTCCGCGACCAGCTCGAGTATCTCCTGGTCACTCCTGCCCGCAAGCATGATCTCGGCCAGGAACGTTTCCAGCGCCTCGTGCGCCCCGGCCTCGTCGTACTGTGGCTTAGCGCTGGCGATGACGCGCGCGCCCCGGCCCTGATGTGTCTCGACCAGTCCCTCCTTGGCCAGTGCCCGGTACGCATTCGCGACGGTATTGAAGTTCACGCCCAGGTCCCCGGCAAGCTGCCGCACGGTCGGCAGGGGGTCGCCCGGCTTGATCTCACGCGCGGCGATGGCCCGCCGCAGTTGCGAGATTATCTGCTTGTATACGGGTGTGGGCGCGTCAGGGTCTATGGTTATGAACATGGCTGCCCTCGCAGATTGTATATTGTCATTATACAATATACAATCTGCAGAGTCAAGGGTTTAGCAGAGCTTGCTTGCTACATCCTCACCTGGGAATGCCCTGAAGATGAGCGGTCTAGCCAGCACCTGCGGACTGGCGTATCTCGTCGAGGGCTTGCCAGTACTCCTCCAGGCGAGATCTGCCCAGTTCTGCTATGCGGTAGCTCGTGTGCGGGATCTTGCCATTGAAGGTCTTGGAGATCTCAACATAACCGGCCTCTTCGAGCTGGTTCATGTGCGAGGACAGGTTCCCCTTGGTCAAGGAAAGTGTCCTGAGCAGGAAGTTGAAGTCAGCCGTATCAACGCCGGACAGCAGCATGACCAGGCGCAAGCGGGTCGGCTGATGAATCACCGGGTCGAGTTCGCTCACAACTCTTCCCCCCTCATGCTTGCCTCAGCCTCCGGGCTTCCGGCAAGCACTTTAAGCCGTCGCAGGGCAATGCGACTGTAGATGTGCCCGGCGAGGGCGGCTACGAGACCATAGCCCACAACCGGCACGAGCATGTTCAGCGCTTCCCACTTGCCGCCGAAATGGATGGGCGCGCCAGCCACAAGCAGGATCGCATGGATCCCGTAGAGGGCAGGCCACAGCCACATGAAGGGGCTGCCGATCCCTCGGAGCGCGATGCCTATGTAGACCAAGAACGGGACTGCATACAGCGCTGAAACGGGTTGCATATATCGGATGGGGAGCACCCCCAGCAGCCTTCTGGTTTTCCCCGGATTACGCGCAGGAATCGCCCCTCCGACGGAAGAAACGCTCTGCGTTCGGAGAATAGCTGCTAAGGGGCGATGATATGCGCGCTGTTATTGCTCTCTTCGCTGGGCTGTTTGTCTGCATACCTGCCCTCGGGCAGGAGACTCTCGGCCCGTGGCAGGTCAGGCGCGCGCGCACTTCCGATGCCGACAAGGCCGGCCACTACCCCACCTGGAAGGTCTCCCTCTCAGGCGATCCCGCTGAAGCGGGACTCGACGTGGACATTGACGAGGACCCCGACGCGGACAACGCGCGCGGGCATATCTTCATCCTGCGCAAGGTCACGATCCCCGACAAGGACGCCCTGACGCTGGACTTCTCCTACGCGACCTTCTGCGCCAACGATAACCGCTGCGGCATGGTTGACCTGGTGGCGCTGACGCCCGAGCAGTTCGAGGCGCTGGGCACCGGGCCGGACACGGAGTACGTCTTTCACAAAGGCGACCGCGAGCGCGTGGCCGTGGTGTTCGGCGCGCACGGCTTCCAGGGCGAGGATGTCCTGGAGCCGGTCGAGCTGTCCGAAGATGCGCGGACCGCCTTCGCCAATCAACTGATGCGCTTCCGCGGGCAGGAGATGTACGTGGGCGTAGCCTGGGGCGCGCTGCACACCTGCGAGGAGTGGGCGAAGCTGCGCGGCCTGCGCATCATCATCGAGGAGTGGACGCCACCGGTGAAAGCCTTCTTCGATCGTCTCAACCTGGACTACCCCGGCCTGGAGCAGGCGAAGACGGCCTGGGAGGCGGAGGACGAGGAGCACGCCTGCGCGGAGGTGGTGAAGTACTACCAGCAGCGCCAGGAGCCGCTCTATCCTTACGCCCCGCGCCGTGACCAGGAGCACACGGTGTCCGCCGGCCGCCTCGAAGAGGCCGACATGGCGCTCGAGAACAAGTTCAAGGGACAGCCGATGTACGGCTTCATTCACGTCCCCAAGCCGATTGAGTGGTCGTTCAACCCGGTCGGCGACCGGGAGTGGCCGTGGCAGTTCAACCGTCACTCCGCCTGGCGGGCGCTCGCCGCGGCCTGGTTGGGGACCGGCGAGTCGAAGTACGCCGAGAAGTGGGTCGCCCTGCTGCGCGACTGGCTCGCGGACAACGCGCCGGGCACACCCTGGTCTTGGCGCACCCTGGAGACCGGCGGCCGCATCGGCACCTGGCTGACGGTCTACGTCTCCTTCATTGACGCCCCGCAGTTCACGCCCGAAGACCAGGTGGCGATGCTCAACTGCCTCGCCGAGCACGCGGAGTACCTTATGCCCCAGGGCCGCTTTCACTCAGGCAGCAACTGGGGGCTGGCCGAAAGCCGGGGGCTGCTGACCGCCGGCCTTTTCTTGCCCGAGTTCAAGAACGCGCAGAGCTGGAAAGACACCGCCTGGACGCGGATCCTGGGCGAGATTGACGCGCAAGTCTACCCCGACGGGGCGCAGGTGGAGCTGACGCCCAGCTACCACGGCGGCGTGGCGAGCAGCTTCCTGTCCATCGCGCAACTGGTAAAGGACGCCGGCCTGGAGGTCCCCGAGGCGTATGTGCAGCGTGTCGAGAAGATGCACGAGTATCTGATGTATCTGAGCAAGCCCGACGGCAGCGTCCCGATGCTCGGTGACGCCTGGCCGGGCAGCGTGGGCGGCTATCTGAGGACCGGCCGGGACTTCTTCGGGCGCGAGGATATGCGCTGGTTGCTGTCCGAGGGCGCCGAGGGCGAGCCGCCGGCGGAGGTCAGTCACAGCTTCCCGCACGCGAGCTATCACGTGATGCGCTCGGCGTGGCTCGATAGGGACGCCCGCTGGCTGCTCTTTGACACCGCGCCCTGGGGCGGCGGCCACCAGCAGCCCGACAACCTCCAGGTCATCGTCTACGCCTACGGCGCCACGCTGCTGCCCGACTCGGGCAGCTACCTCTACTACGGGGAGGGCCGCGCCGAGCACGCCCGCACCAGCTCGCACTCCACGCTCACCGTTGACGAGTCCAACCAGGACCGCTCGCCGGGCCACCTGGAGTGCTGGCATTCCGAGCAGCTTATTGACTACGCCGACGGCTGGCACCAGGGCTACCCGGGGATCACCTCGCGGCGGCGGGTGCTCTTCGTCAAGCGGGCCGGTCTGAAGACCGGCCCCTCCTGCTGGGCGCTGCTGGACACGGTCGCCGGCGAGGGTGAGCACACCGTGGACCAGCACTTTCAGTGCGCACCGGGCACGCTGGAGATCGAGGGGAACGCGGCCACCGCCATCAGCAATGCTGGCCCGGGGTTGACGATCCTGCCGCTGCGCCTGGAGGGTGCTGAGATCGCGGCGCTGGAGGGCTGGGTGTCGTACGTGTACACGAAGCGCGAGGCGCGGCCGGTGCTGCGAGTGCGGCGGCGGGGCCCTCTGCCTGCCTCGTACGTGACGCTCCTGGTGCCGTTTGGCGACCAGCCGGCACCGGTGCAGGCGCGGGAGCTGACGCTGGCCGAGCCCTCGCCCTCAGCCACAGCAATCGAGCTGGCCTTCGAGGATCACACCGATTACCTGCTGATGGCGGATGAGCGGCGGAGCTTCGAGGTGGCGGAGGTGAAGCTCTCGGCCACCTGTCGGGCGGGGATGTTGCGCGTGAACGCCGAAGGCGAGCCGGTGGCCTGCGCGCTGGTCGAGGGTGAGGGCCTCACCTTCGGCGGCCGCCAGGTCGAGGCAATGCCCTGACGGCGCATGGGCTGGGGGGAGGCCGATAGGCCGCCAAACGGGAACCTCAACAAGTATCTAACCCCAACTATTCGCGTAGGTCGGCCTGCACCTGACGAGATTCGTCAGGTGCAGGTGAAAGCGCGCCGTGGCGCGCTTTCAGCTTCCAGCCCGACAACACCCCACTTGCCGCGGGGGGCGCGCTCCTGGCCGACGTGTCAGTCCGCCTTCTGCCGCCGCAGCCTGGCGCCCAGCGCCAGCAGCCCCAGGGTCAGGAGGGTGGTGGTGGCCGGCTCGGGGGTGCCCATCCAGTGGTCGTGGGCGGTGTCGAGGCTCGACCAGTCCTCCGGCCGCAGTTGCAGGTAGGTCTCCTCCCAGCCCCAGTGATCGGTCCAGTAGGTGTCCTCATAGGTGGTGGGGTCCCAGTCCGCCGTGGGCCAGTACTTGTACCACTGAGGCGAGCTGTCCCAGTCCATCTCGAACCAGTAGCCGTTGGTTTCGCCGTAGCCCATCGCGTCGTCGTACCAGTCCGACATGGTCATATATGCGTCGAGGGTATTGGAGAGCGCGGTCGTCAAGAGGATTTCGTACGGTCCGCTCACCGGGCCGACTCCTATCCCGTAGCCTTGCTCGGGAGCGCCGAGAATCGCGTATAAGCCATTGTTACTGGCCGGGACACTGTTGTCTATGTCGTGGCTGCCACCCACCCAACCGCCGGAGTGGCAAGCGCCAGACAGGACGACTACCTCAACGCAGTCGTCGAAGTTGGCGAAGGCGTCGGTTATGTCATCGTCAAACATCACGTAATCGTTACCACCAGGGGGGGGTGCCAGCCACTCGTCGTACTGGTAGGGCGGATTGCTCGACGGGGACGGGTCATTAGCCGTCGGTCGGGGAGTGGTTCCCTCGTCAACAGTCCCGAAATCAACAGCACCCCACCCCCCATGCCCCGAGTAGGAGAAGAGAAACACATCGCCGGACACGAGGGTGTTAGCATACCCCTGTAGGTCACTGTAGACTGAGTCCTGGCCGTCAGGGGCCCAGACGTTCCGGTTGTCGTACAGCGTGGAGCGGGAGGCATCCCACTCGGGGTACGGTTCTAGTGCGGCCCAGAGCGTGTCATTGTCCGGTGTAAAGTCGTCGCTGGCTACCCCGTAGAAGTAATAGTCGGCCTGCGCCAACGGGGCGGCGAGCAGGCAGGCCGCGAAACATATCAGCAAAACCCTGCCTTTCACCATGGTCCATCTTCTCCAAGGCGCAAATGAGAGCAAACGAGTGTGGCTGTAACTACGCATTCCCCGGCCCGAAGGCCTGAAGATGGCCGATGCAGAGCCAGATGCTTGCGTACACTATACTGATTTCTGCCCCGGCGTCAATAGTACTGAGGTAACAATTTCCGCGCGGCCCTCGCGGTGCGGGCTATTCGGCCCGCCAGTCAATGACCATCGCCAGGCAGTCGGCGGGGCTTTCCAGCATCAGATCATAGAGGCGCGGCGCATCCTCGGGCGCCGCGGTATGGGTGATCAGCGGGCCCACGGTCAGCTTGTCCTCCGCCAGCATCCTCATGCACTCGCGCATGCCCTCGTCCGTCACGTTGGTGGGGTTGTGGAAGACGATCTCCTTGATGTGGGGGGTGGACAGGTCGAGGCAGGTCAGCTCGGGGTAGTAGCCCTGGAGGCAGTAGCGCCCGCCGTGCTGCTTCATCCACTCAAAGGAGCGGTTGATGGCGACCTCGTTCGTGCTGGTGTCAATGATAGCGTCGGCGCCATTGCCCTTGACCTCGTGCACCAGGGCCGCCACGTCGTCCCGGTCGGGGTTGGCGACGAGGTCTGCGCTGTATTCTGCGGAGTAGTCCAGGCGCTGGTCTATGACGTCGGTGGCGATGACGGTGGCGCCGCGCAGCCGCGACACCTGCGCCGCATATTGCCCGATGAGGCCCTGGCCGATGACCACCACCAGCTCGCCGGCGGCGATAGGCATCACCTCGGCGGCCCCATGGTAGCCGACCGCGCACATCACCAGCAGGCTGGCGTCCATCGGGTCAACGCCGTCGGGCACCGCGATGAGCTTCTGCGCGTCCTCGATCGAGTAGGCGGTGTGGCCGCCCCACATACTCCTGATATCGCTGGCGATCTGCGTCGAGCGCAGGAAGACCAGGTCGCCCACCGCCGTCGAGTCCATGCCCGGCCCCACCTCCTCGACCACGCCGGTCTTCTGGTAGCCGGTCACCAGCGGGAAGGTCGTGCCTTTGTAGCGCTTCGTGAAGATCCAGCCCTCGGTTCCGATGGAGATGCCGGAGCAGTGAGTCTTCACGAGCACCTGGCCTTCGGCCGGTTCGGGCAGCTCGATCTCGCCGAGGCGGGCTTTGCGCTCATCGTCGAAGATGATGGCCTTGGACCTAATGGTCATTTGAGTCCTCCCGGGAGAGTTTCGACGGCTCGTGCAGAGTTCCGCTCGGCCGCCGGATGCACCTTCCAGCGAGGGAGTTCAGGGACAGTCATCCCGCCCAGGCGGGATGACTGTCCCCCTTCTTGGTCAGTGCCCCACGCGGTTAGTCTTAACAGAAGGCGAGAGAGCAATCACTCAAGGGCGAGCACGGATGCGCAATTGAGGTCAGACCGACCAGGGAGGACAGTGTGATTCAGAGGGAACAGGGATGCCTCATCATCAATGAATGCTGACCGATGATCGCCGGCTGCGACGTCATCAACTTGAGAGATGTGGCGAGGGGCTGGGAGCAGGCGGAGCGACAGGCGGCGCTCCAGACGCCCGCCGAGGGCAAGCTGCACAGCGGAGCGCAAGTGCTCCGCTGGCCGACCTTCTGCTCGGCGCGCTCTTGCGGAGACGGGAAAAGATCGGCGATGTCATACGTGATCTCGCGCAGAACACCGACTCGCCCGATGACCCGGCTCTCCTGCTCGTCAACCTGGCTCTGAGTATGTACGCCGCGTGCTATTTCGGCAACTGGGAGTGTGATTGAGATGAGTTGTGAGATGCGCCTTCACGGTGCAGGAGCGCTCTTGTGCTTCGTCGAATGTTGCTTGGCGCCGGGTGTTGCGCGGGGCGGAGGGATCAGTTGAGGCAATAGTAGGGGGCTGTCGAATGAGCACCAATGGGCTGCGCTACGAACACCACGACCGGGTGATGCGAATCCTGGCCGAGCATGACCCCGGGTCGTACATGATTCTGGCAACCCTCGAGCGCCACGGTGCTTACGACGACCTTGTCGAGATCATCATGAGGAACCTGGAGTGCGGCCCGAAGGGTGCCGACCACATAATCAAACAGGCCCGGCGGGCGTACTCGATGGTCTACGACATCCTGGTCGGCTGAGGGGGTGGCCCCGGGAGAGGAGTAACAGCCGCGAAAGCGATGGGCCCGGTGACGGGCTCGCCTGCTCTCGCGGCTGCTTCGTTCAGGGGGCGCGGCCGACTGTGGCCCCATAGGGGGCGTGGGGGCAGTCTGAGCTACCCATGGCGGGGGATGTCGGCCTCCACTCGCTCACCGGCGCGCATGAGCAGGTCCACAACCACGCAGAGCTTTTCAAGTTCGCCCGCGAGAGGACTCTCGGGGCCCGGCAGGAGGCTCGCCGCCTCCTCGATGCTCTGTCCCTCGCATCGCGCCTTGAGATACTCAGCTACGTAGCCGGAGATCCGGATCTCGCGCTGGAGGTTCTCCTCAAAGCGCTGGAGGTACTCCTCGCGCGTCTCGCAGCCCTCGAAGGGGTCCTTGCGGGTATTCTCAGCCATTGCGCTCACATCCTATCCGGCGGTATATGCAACTTGCCTCTATGACTCCTCTTCTTCTCCCAACAGCGTGGCCGTTTGCTCCGGGCCGAAGGCTGTAACCATCTTCTTCCTGAGTTTCGGGTCGTTTTTGGCCAACTCCTGCAGCTTCTCCCTGACTCGGCCCAGGGTGCGTACGATGCGGTACTCCACCGAAGAGTACGGCTGCCCCAGGAGTCTTGCCGTCTCCCGCAGGCTTATCCGCCACTCGAAGACCAGGGAGAAGGCGGCGTCCCATTCCGGGGGGACGGCCTCGTATCTGATGCGCCTGATGAGGTCATAGATCTCATCTCGGGCCTCGGCCGCCTCTCCCTGCGCCGTCTCCTGATGCGGTCTCCCCTCTTCCGCCCTTGCTCGCGCTGCTACGCTTTCCTCTAACGTGCGCTCGCGCCGGCTGCTGCGTTCTCGCAGTCTGTCCCTGATGAGATTGACCGCGATCGTCACGCAAAAGGCCCGCAGATTCTCCAGCTCTTGCCGGCTTCTCAGCAGTGCTTTGACGGTGTGGTGCTTGAGTTCGGCGAGTAGGTCCTCCCTTTCGTCGGGCGTCCAGTCTGCATTGCGCACCAGGGGGCGTATCCAGCCCTCGATCTCTCGCTCCCATTGCGCATAAAGCTCTGCTTGCTTGCTTGCTTTGCTGTTCATTACTCGTTAGTTAAGACGATTTCCATGGCCCACTGACCGAAGTTCTGGCGACGTTTTTCTGGAAAAGCTGTGGAGAAAATCAGAGGATGAGGCCGGCTTCGGCGGGTGATGCACCTTCGCCAAGGCTACGGCGCACAAGGGGCAACCTGCCGGCACGGACGACGTCTGCCGCGTGGCTGGCCTCGTCGCCGGTTCGTAGCCTTATGCTCGCAGTTCGTCGAGGTACTGCTCAGTCTGTTCATAGCTCAGGGGGTTGCCTTGGTGGTCAAGCAGGCTCAGGCGATGCTGGTCAGGGTCCGAGTTGGCGTACTTGTTGAACAGATAGCCGAGCATCTTTGCGTAGGGCTCGCGAACTTGCGTGGCTCGATGCGCCGCATCCTCGGGGAGCTGGTCAATGACCATGTACGCCGCACTCTCCACACTCCTCCGCAGTTCGGTATCGGCGCGCCCGAATATGGAGAACGCAGGCGCCAGCTTGTGGTGGTCGGTCAGGATTATCAACGTGCCCGAGAGGCCCTTCTCGCACAGCACTCGCTTGGTCGCGCGCTGATTCTCATCGGCGACGCCGAGCCCGGTTCGGGGCGTGATGCCGCTGGTGGACAGCACCGTCACGCAGCCCGCCGGGCAATTCTCCTCGATCTCAGCGATGGCCGACTCGCCCAGAATGGCCGCGTACTGTTTGCTGATCCGACCGGCGGGGACATAGACCTCCGACATCTTGTGCAGCGCGACTACGGCGGCGTGCAGGCTGATAGTGTAGAGCTTGGGCAGCGCGCCGTCTTGGGCCGCCCCGTCAATCACTCTCCTGACGACGGCCTGGGTTGAGCTGCCGGCATCCACGAGCAGGCCGGGCATCGCGGGGGGCAAGGTGGCCACGCCGGTGATTTGTGTGCCCGCGATCCACAGTGGCATATGCCAGGCCACGTAGTCGGCGATGCGCAGCTTCTCCTCCCGGTGGTCGGCTACCCTCCTCCAGTAGTCCTCGCCCAGGTACCCCGTGATGTGCGGGGCCTGCATGTACCGATCCCCTGTGAGCTTGACCAGAATGCGACGGTTGACGCACTTATCCAGGAAATCCCTTAGCGGCTTGCCGGTCCCGATGAACAGCACCTCGCTTATCTCGCGGGCTGATAGAACCCGCGTATCACGCACTGCATTCGTGACCTTGCCCAGGTGGGTGTACTGGGTCTCGGTGAAGCCATTCCGAGGTCTTCGGCGTTGTCGCATAGCAGTCACCTCGCTCTTTAGGGGGATACAGCCGGCGGGGTAATGCACTGCAACCGGCGCTAACGGCTGCGTTAGCACCTGACTATCCTGAGCGCCTTCAGGCGCTGGGAAGTCTGGAGAGCCCCCCGAGGTTGTACACTCTATTGATTATCGCGGCCCAGGTTCCTCCTCCTATTCAGCCTTCTTTTGTCAGATTGTCGTAGAGTTTACTGAAGAAGCCCCCGATATTCATGGGGAACTCGTGGCCTTTCCATTCGCTCACGTACGTCAGAGTGTTGCTTGCTGGCCAGCGGCCAGAGGGGACAGTCCTTTCTGGTGACTGTCCCCATCTTGACGCGGTGCGCCCAAAGCCGTTACCATAGGGTCTTGTCGGGCCCGCCGTCGCCGAGGCTATGGCGGACAAGCTTGGAAGCCCCGACCTCCAGCTTTGCTGGAGTCGGGGTCCCGACTCGAAGCGCCGCTTCGAGGTCGGGACTGAAAGCGCGCCGTGGCGCGCTTTCACCTGCGCCCGATCCCGCCCAGGCGGGATCAGGCGCAGGCCGACCTACGCGAATGATTGGGGCTGAGGAGGTCGGTACCTTGCAGAAGCACTGTCTTGCGGCCCTGCTGGTTGGCGTGTTGGTCGCAGGGTCGCGCCCGGGCGGGACTGCCGAGGACGTGGTGAAGCTGGTGGCCAACGGTCGCGCGGTCAAATCCGATCCGGCTCCTATGCTCAAGGACGGTCATGTCTACGTGCCTTTGCGGGCCGCGGCTCAGGCTGTCGGCGGGAGCGTGAGCTACGACCCGGAGTTGAAGCAGGTGCAGATATGCAGGGGGCCCATCTGCACCTTCGTGGCGCAGAGTGATGGCTTGACGATGGACGGCCGCCTGTTCGTGGGGATCAGGAGGCTGGGCCAAGCCCTCCAGTGCAAGGTGGACTGGGACAACGCCACCAAGACCGTCATCATCACCTCCGCGCCGCCCGGTCTCGAGTAGCCCCATTCCAGCGGAGCGCTTGCGCTCCGGTCGCAGGGCAAGCCCTGCGCTGGGTGGGAGAGAGAGCGGTGTCCGACCGGGAACTTCTCGGCCCATCCAAGGCGCTCCTTAGCGTGGCAAGAGCCGCGCAAGAGGGGCTGGCTGCCGTTGGTGTGCGTCGTTGCCGTTGGTCCGATGTCTGGTGTCCGAGGTCTGGGCCTTGTATATCATCGCCAGCCAGCTCAGCAAGTTGTACGAGCGTGGTGGCTCGCAGCTAGTGTCCCTCAGCGAGGTCAGCTTCGGCATACCTCAGGGGCAGGTGGTGGGGATAACGGGCCCCTCAGGGGCGGGCAAGAGCACCCTGCTGAACCTGTTGGGCGGCCTCGATCGCCCCAGCTCCGGCACCGTCCAGGTGGGCGGCACCGAGCTTTCCGGGCTGAGCGGGGAGCAGTTGGCGGTCTTCCGGCGTCATCGCGTAGGCTTTGTCTTCCAGGCCTCGCACCTGGTGCCAGCCTACACGGTCTACGAGAACGTGATGTTGCCGCTGGTGCCGATGGACCTGCCGGGAGGGGAGAAGCGCGCCGCCGTCGAGGGCGCGCTGGAAGCGGCGAACATCGAGCATCGTGCCGATCATCTGCCCGGCGAACTCAGCGGCGGCGAGCAACAGCGGGCCGCCGTGGCCCGCGCCGTCGTCAACGATCCCGAACTCGTCTTGGCCGACGAGCCGACCGGCGAGCTGGACCCTGAGAACGCCCGGCGCGTGATGGACCTGCTGCTCTCTCTGGAGGAGGGCCGCGCGCGCACCATCCTCATCGCCAGCCATGATGTCGGGGCCCTTGCCTGCGCCGAGCGCATGTTGCGGCTCGAGGACGGCGTGCTGGTGGATGACTCTGTCGGATGATTGCAGACCTCAGACCACGGACCACAGCACACCGCCTGCGAGCCGTCCGGTTTGCGTCGTAAGTCTGACGTCGGATGTCTGCTGTGT
>CBFDBV010000045.1:0-16205 GCA_965603135.1 uncultured bacterium | reverse complement strand
GCACCTTCCAGAAGTACTGCGTCTCGTTCGCCAGCGCCTCGCCGGCGTACTCGATGATGGGCAGCCGGCTCTCCACCTTCTCGCTGTCCCAGGCGTCGGCAGGGCCGGGCGCCAGCTTGCCCTGTGAGGTCGCCACCAGCACCTGGCAGGCGCGCTGGCCCTCGGCCTCCCAGTAGAACTCAGGACAGATGTCCCCGACCGCCTCGTTGTTCACCCGCCACTCACAGCGCAGGTCGGAGGCGGTCGGCGCACCTATGCACGGCACCGCCATCGCCACGGCAAGCAGCAGAAACGTAAATCCTGACACTTCGCTCCCAAACCCGTTACCTGCCATTCCTATCCCTCCTGGAGAAGTGAGTTGATGAGGTACTTGCACATACGCCTACGGGAATCCTGCCTGCCCCGGCGACCGCTACCGTCGTCGCCGTCGTAGGAGTGGGGTAATGGCCCGCGCGCCGTCGTCCGTCAAGGACATCCGGTGAGCGTTGGGGAAGCTACGCGCACCGCCAGACGAGGTCGCAGTGATGACCTTATGAATACATCGCCCGCTGCCGAACAGCAGGGCCGCCAGCCAGCCCCTTCCCCGCCCTCGTCCTGGCGGGCGCTCTTGTGGGGCGCGCCGCTGCTGGTGATCGTCTGCCTCTGGGTCAAGCAGGCGGAGGTGGTCACCCGCTCCTGCCTGGTGACCGAGTCGGTGCCTGCGATCCCCGCGCTCGGGCTGCTCGTGCTGATGGCCCCGCTGGCGGCCCTGCTGTGGCGGTGGCTCCGCCCGCTGGCGCTGCGCCGTGGCGAGCTGCTGCTGGTCTACACCGCGCTGGCCGTGGCCGCCTCCATCTCCGGGGGCATCATCCTCAGGATGTTCCTGCCCTCCATCACCGCGCCCTTCTACTTCGACACCCCGCAGAACGAGTTCGCCAACCTGCGCCAGTTCTTCCCCGCCTGGATGGTGCCCCAAGACCCGGAGATCATCCGCCAGATGTACGAGCCGGCCACGGACCTGCCGGGCGTTCCCTGGCGGCCCTGGGCGCTTCCCATCGCCCACTGGACGCTCTTCTTCCTGGCCATCTGGCTGGTGATGCTGGGGATGACCGCCCTCATCGGGCGGCAGTGGACCGTCCACGAGCGGCTCACCTTCCCGCTGGTGTATCTGCCGATGGAGATCGCTAGCTCGGACGCGCGCGGGCGGCCCACGCTCGAGTTCTTCAGGAACCCGCTGATGTGGGTCGGCTTCGGGATGGCCGCGCTCTTCAACGTGGGCAATATGCTCAACGCCTGGAACCCGGGCATCCCCTGTCTGGGCAGGGCCTACGACCTGGGCGCTCTGTTCACCGAGCGGCCCTGGTCGGCGCTGCGGCCCCTGAGCTTCGCATATCGGCCGGAACTCGTGGGGCTGGGCTACCTGGTCTCCCTGGAGGTGAGCGGCTCGGCCTGGATCTTTCATCTGTTCATCAGGTCCCAGGCAGTCGCGGGGGCGATGCTGGGCTACCAGCGGGCCGGCTTCCCCTACGGCCAGGAGCAAGGCCTGGGAGCCTACCTGCTCCTGGCGGGCTTCTTCGTGTGGGTGGGTCGCGATCATCTGCGCTCCTGCCTGCGCCAGGCCCTCGGCGGCAACATCGCGGGACAAGCGACCCCTGTCCCCGGCAGCCCGAAGGGCGAAGGGGGATCGCCTGGGCACGACGACGAGCTGATGTCCCCTCGCACTGCTCTGTGGCTGATGGTGGGCGGCGTTGCGGGGCTCTACGTCTGGGCGACCTTCTCCGGCCTGGCGCCGTGGCTGGGCGGGCTGTATCTGGTGATCGTGTTGGCGGTGGCGCTGGTGTACTCGCGCATACGCGCCGAGACGGGAGTTCCCCTGGTCTGGATGTTCCCGTACTATCAGCAGAAGCGCTTCATCATCAATGCTCTGGGCTCAGCACCGATTATGCGCTACGGCGGCCTGCGCTCGGCGACGATGTTCGCGAATCTCGCCTTCCTCTCGCGCAGCTTCTTCAGCTCGCTCATCGGCTACCAGATAGAGGGCTTCAAGATCGCCGAGGCAACCCGCGTGCGCGGCCGGCAGATGAGCTGGGCGCTGGTGCTGGGGCTGGTTGGGGGAGTGCTAGGCGGTTGGTGGGTGTTGCTGACGGCCTTTTACGAGTTCGGCGCGCACGCGCTCGCGGGCTGGCAGGGGATCGCCATCGGCGAGTACACCGACGTCATCTCCTACCAGCGGGCGCCGGTGCCGCCGGACGTGTCGCGCACGGTCGCCAGCGTGCTCGGCTTCGCGCTCACCGGCCTGCTGGTAGGCCTGCGCCAGGCCTATCTGCGCTTCCCGCTGCATCCGTTGGGCTACGCGATGGCCGCGTCGTACGGGAGCCTCATCTGGGGGCCGATGTTCGCCGTGTGGCTGGTCAAGGCGCTGGTTATGCGGTTCGGCGGGATGGGCAGCTACCGCCGGCTGATTCCACTGTTCCTGGGCCTGGCGCTGGGGCACTTCTTCATCGCGGGGGCTGTCTGGGGCGCACTGGGCACCGCCGGCAGCGACATCTTCCGCCGCTACCGCGTGATCTTCGGATGAGGGGTGCCCCGTGCGCGACGAGCTATTAGCTAACAGCTAATAGCTATCAGCTATCTGACGCTGCTTGAGGCGCAGGTGCTGGTGGCGCGGCGGCGAAGGCACTACAACACACTCAGGCCGCACAGTCCACTTGATCAGCCACCGGCGATGGAGGCGATCCAGGGCCGGGCTCCAGGCATCGCTCCGCTCGGACCTCCGCCCAGGGCTGCGTTCACAGGCCGCAAGCACCACACTGCAAGTGGCACCACAAGCGAGGGCAGGTCATGAGCGACTACGTGCACCGCCGCGAAAACGGCAAGATGAAAGCCGCCTGGCAACGCGGCCTCGACGCACTCAAGCCCACGCCGGCGCAGTTGGAGCACGGGCTGGAGCTGCACAGGAGCGTGCTGGCGTGCGACACGTTTGGCTTCCTGCCGAGTGTGTTCCCATCGGACTACGCCGAGCAGTTCAACGAGTTGAAGGAGGGCCACGTCGGCGCCCGCGAGCTGCGCTGGCGGACCGGCCTGATCCGCGGCGTCGCCGCCACGTACGACCAGGCTGCGGCGGACGAGTTCCTGATGGCGATCCAGGCATCGGGCCTGAACTGCATGGTCCAGACCGTGGCCGAGGGCAAGTGCCGCGAGGAGGACATCAAGCGCATGGCCCTCTCGCGGCAGTGTATCCGCGTCTTCCGCAAGCACATGGTGCAGGCTGGCTCGGCAGACGAGGTCCGCGAGGCGCAGCAGCAGGGAAAGATGGCCGTTGTGTGGAGCTGCAACGGCCCGCCCATCGTCGGCCGCCTCGAGGACCGTGACGAGGAGCTGAGCTGGGTCGAGACGTGGTACAACCTGGGCATACGTCTGATGCACCTGACCTACAACCGGCGCAACTTCATCGGGGACGGCTGCGCGGAGCCGGCGAACGGGGGCCTGAGCGAACTGGGTCGCGACCTGATCGAGGAGATGAACCGCGTCGGCATCATCGTTGACGTGCCCCACAGCGGCATCCAGACCACGCTCGACGCGGCGGCCACATCCGAGAAGCCGATCATGGCGAGCCACACCGGCGCGTGGGCCGTCTTCGACCACATGCGCTGCAAGACCGACGATGAACTGAAGGCAATCGCCGGCACCGGAGGTCTGGTCGGCGTGTACGTGCTGCCGGACATGCTGGGGCCGGATGCAACGCTCGCCACGATGCTCGATCACGTGGATCATATCGCGAAGTCGGTCGGCGTCGCTCACGTTGCCATCGGTACCGACACCACCTACCAGGGGGACTGGCCGGAGGGGATCAGCGGCTACCCCAGCGCGCGGTTCAGCACGCGATGGTGGGGGAACTGGAACGAGAAGAACCACCCGCTTTCGGGCAAGTCCGACGAAGCCGCCAAGGGCAGCCTGGCCTGGACCAACTGGCCGCTCTACACGGTGGGGCTCGTGATGCGCGGGTATTCGGACGATGATGTCGCAAAGATTCTCAGCGGCAACTTCCTGCGGGTGCTGGAGGCGAACCGGCCGGCGCGGGAAGTGCGCGTGTGAGGAGCACACCGCTGGCACGCGGAGGGGGCTGGGCATCCACGTCGATTCGAGACTCAGAAAGGAGAGCCGCTATGCCAACGGAAAAGCGTCCTGTGATCGCGATGGACATCAAGCTGAAGCACTACCGCGACCCTGAGACCGGTGACGTGGTCGGGGTTGATCGCTACGAGACCGGCTTCGCCTACCGCGACCGGTATGAGCTGCTCAATCGCTACGTTGATGCTGTCCGGGAGGCCAGGGGCTTACCGCTGATGGTCCCCTGCTTCCCCGATGAGGATATCCTCAGGGAGTACGTCGCCATGGCCGACGCGTTCCTGTTCGTGGGCATCAACGACTACCCGCCCGCGCTGTACCGCGAGCCCATCCGACAGGCGGCCGTCAAGGACACCGAGGGATACAAGCGCCATGCCGTGTCGGACACGATCGTGGCTCGGTTGGTGTTGCAGGAGAGTGCGCACATGCCGGCGCTGGGGATCTGCGCCGGCCCGGAGCTGTTCAACATCGCCCTTGGCGGTAAGCTCGTCCAGCACCTGGCCACGGCCGAGGATCACATCGCGCACAGTCCTATCCGCGACAAGTATCATGAGGTGGAGATCCGAGGCGGGCGGATCCTGGCCCGTCTCTTCGGGAAGAGCCGGATATCGGTCAACACGAATCATCATCAGGCGGCGCACCCGGACTTCATTGGCGAGGGCCTGGAGCCGGTGGCTTTCACCGACGACGGCGTGATCGAGGCGCTGGAAGCGACGGAGGAGCGGTTCCTGCTGGGCGTCCAGTGGCACCCGGAGCGCATTCGCGACACCGAGCATCGCGAGAAGGTCTTCGGCGCATTTGTCGAGGCCGCCAGGGAGTACAGAAAGAGGAAGGACTGAGGAGAGACCATTGACCCGCACATGTGTGCTGGCGTGGCTGGTTTGTGCGATCGCGGCCGCTGAGCAAAGCGGGTTCGTGACCGACCCCAACTCCCCCACGCTGCAGGTGTATGCGGCGCCGACGGAGATTGACGAGTCGCAGTACGGCTGCGGGCCGCTGGAGGAGCCGGGAGAGACCTACTACGTGGCGCTGGACGGCGATGACGGCGCGGACGGGCTGTCATGGGAAACGGCCTGGCGCACCCCTAACTATGCCCTGAAGCAGTTGCAGGCCGGCGACACCTTGCTCATCGGCGAGGGTGAGTATCGCGGCCCATCCCTCAGTGTGAGCGCCAGTGGCGAGGCGGGGCGGCCCATCCGCATCATGGCCGCGCCCGGACAGCGTGTGATATCCAACAGCGCGTCCAGGGTCGGCCCTTTCCGCAAGTCCCCCGACCTGCGTTACGCCTACGAGGCGCCGCTGGCTGAGCTGGAGTTCGGCGACGTCTGGGAGGCCGACTCGCTGGTCAAGCTCCAGGATGCTGCGTCTGTCGAGCGTGTGGACGAGCTGCCCGGCACCTACTACTTCGATGCAGAGAAGCAGAAGCTCTATGTGCAGTTCTCTGACGGGCGCTCGGGCGAGGGGCGCTTCGTCGAGTGCCGACGCTCGCATCGGGGCATCGCACTCACCACCAGCTACGTTCACCTCAGAGGCATCTGGTTCAAGCACGGTTGGGAAGGCGTGCTGGTCAAGACCGGCCATCACAACACCGTCGAGAGTTGCGTCTTCTTCGCGAATGTGTATCACGGCATGTGCGTGCGCGTGGGCGCACACTGGAACCTCATCAAGAACAACTACGGCTTCAACAACCCCATGCGCGGCACGATCCTGATGAAGGGAAGCAGCCACCACAACCTGTTCATCGGCAACCGTGGCGACCCATCCCCACCCACTGTGCGCACGCGCCAGTCGAACTACCACTACGCGATGAACAACTACGGCGGGGATGCCGGCCCGTGCAACTTCATCATCAACAACATCCTCAACAACAGCCTCTCGTTCCGCTGGAAGCCGCCGGTGAAGCAGACCGTGTTTCAGGGCAACATCGCGGTCGGCACCATCTACAGTCAGAAGGCCCGCTGGAACGAGCGGACGCCGGAGGATCGGATGGTGCTGCGTAACAACGTGCTGCTCGGCAGCATCCTCTGGCAGGGCGGCCTGGGCCCCGACGGGGGCAACGGCAACTGGCTCGATGAGGACAAGGCCTTCGTCAACAACTTCCACGCCGATGGCGACCCGGAGGCCATCGCCGACGCCCGCTTCGCCGACCCGGCCTATCTCGACTATCGGCTCCAGGCCGACAGTCCCCTGATCGGCGAGGGGATGGGCGGGCTCAATCGCGGGGCCTTTCCCCATCAGACGTCACGCATCTTCTACGTCGGCCCTGACGGCGACGACGCCAACCCCGGCACGTCCGAGCGGCTCGCCTTCGGTACGCTGGAGAGGGCCGCCGACGCCCTCCAGCCCGGTGACACGCTCTACGTCATGGCCGGCGAGTATCCGGGACCGCTGACCGTCCGCGCCTCCGGGCAGCCGGACGCGCCCATCCAGGTCCGCGCCTATCACCGGGCCCGGTTCAACCTGCCCGGCCTTGTGCTCGGGGGCTCCCACCTCCACGTCGAGGGCTTCGCCGTCGCCCGGGCCGAGGGAGACGGGGTGGTGGTCAGCGGCTCCGACAACAGGCTAGAGAGCCTGCTGGTGTCCGGCTGCAAAGGCGCGGGCCTGCGCGCACGGGGTGCCGCGAGCTTGACCCTGAATCACTGCACGCTTGTCGAAAACCGTTCTGGGCTGGCCCTGACTGACGGGGCTACGAACGCCACGATGCGGAATTGCATCGTCGCTTTCAACCGCGATGCGCAGAGCCAGACCGACGAATCCTCGCGCGCGGGATACCGCGGGTACAACACGTGCTACTTCGGCGCGGGTGTAGACCGGGAGGGGGGACAGTCACCCAAGGTGACTCTCCCCATCCTCCGGAGCGCGGACAGCATCGTGGCGGACCCGAAGTTCGTGGACGCATCGCAGCACGACTACCGACTGACGTGGGACAGCCCCGCGCGCTACCTCGCCGAGTTTGCGCGACCGGCAGGCTCGGAGGCGGCGCTGTCGCGAAAGGCAGAGGTCACGGACGTCCGCGTGGTGAGCATCCAGCGCGAGGCCGCGGTGGTTCGGTGGGAGACGCCGACGTTCGACACCACGGGCGAGGTCCACTATCGTGTGGCCCAAACGGGGGATTGGCGCACGGTGGAGGACACCAACCAGGGCAGCGTTCACGCGGTTGGGCTCGTCGAGCTGGAACCGCAGACGCGCTACGAGTTCAGGATCGAGGTCGAGAACCGGCGCGGGCCGGGCATGGTCAGCGAGGTGCACACGTTCGACACCGCGGCGCAGTCGCGCGAGCCCGCCACGTTCTATGTTTCGCCGGACGGGGACGACGACGCGGATGGCCGCACGCCGCAGACGGCCTGGCGCACTATGCGACAGGCCTGCTTCTCCCTCCAGCCCGGCGACACTGTGCTCGTGGCGCCCGGCGAGTACCGGCACGCCATCGCCCCCATCACCAGCGGCCTGCCCGAGGGGCGCATCACCTTCCGCAAGCATGGTGAGGGCAAGGCCGTCATAAACGGCATGGGAGTGCTCAGCGCCCTGGTCTCGCTAGAGCACAAGCACTACATCACCATTGAGGGCTTTGACCTTGATACCGGACCCACCGACTGGGTGGTCGCCCCCAAGCTGGTGACGTTGACCGGGTGCCGAGGCGTGGAGATCATCAACTGCAGGCGGTACACCCCCTCACGTGATGACCTCAAAGTCGGCGATGACGAGCTGAGCCACTGGGCGAGTTCGGGCGTCCACGCCATCGAGTGCTCGGACCTGCGCATCGAGGGCAACGTCATCTGGGGGGCCCGCTATCCGCTCAGGATCTTCGGTTGCGAGGGCGTGCTAATCAAGAACAACACCCTCGCGCTCAAATCCGTGGTGATGGTCCAAATCGGCGACACCGGTCTGGACGACCACGAGGTGCGCTTCATCAACAACCTTCTCTACGAGAACCGCAGCTTCCGCAACGCCTTCTTCTGGGTCAACGAGGGAAGCTCATTCGACAGTGACTACAACCTGTACTACACAACGGATGAGACGCTGGGCGTGGGGAGCATCCTGGGCGAAAGCCCGGACCCGGTCGCCGTCGGGGCCGACCTGGCCCAGTGGCAGCAAGTGAGCGGGCAGGATCGGCACAGTCTCGAAGCCGACCCGATGTTCGTGTCGCCCGAGAAGAGGGACTTCCGCCTGCGGCCCGGCAGCCCCGCGATCGGCGCGGGCCAAGGCGGCGCCACCATCGGCGCCCTGGGCGTGGCGAGGTGAGTTGCTAGCTCCCGTGCGGTCTCTTCCTGACCTGTGTCCGAGAGCATTGAGCCACTGACAACATCTCCCTGGCTCGGCCAAAGGGCTCTGGGGGCAGGAGATCCAGGTGCCAACTCACCCGCCGTCCCGGACGGAAAGGGCCTGCTCCTCTACGGTGGGAACCTGCGCTTTGTGTGCAGCGACCGGCGCCGCGAGCGCATGCGGTGGTGGGTGTACGGCAACGACGCATGGTTGAAGGAGGGAGAGGAGCACACGGAGACCCTCTCACTCCAGCTCGTCCCCGGCGGACGATGAGCGGGCACAGGCAGGGGAAGGAAGGCCAGTATGAGAGGTCTGCTGCTGCTCACCTTGGTCTTTGGCTTCGCCCTTGGCGCTCCTGCGGGCGAGACAACGGCGTTCGTGACTGATCCGAACTCCCCCACGCTGCGGGCGTACGCCCAGCCGCTGCAGGTGGATGAGGCGCAGTACGGCTGTGGGCCGCTGGAGGAGCCGGGCCAGACGTGCTACGTGGCGCTGGACGGCCATGACGAGGCCGACGGCACCTGGTGGCAAAGCGCCTGGCGGCACGTTCACGTCGCGGTGACGCGCCTTGGGCCGGGCGACACACTCATCATCGGCGAGGGGGAGTACGTCGAGCCGACCATCCCCCTGGGCCTGGAGGGCAAGCAGTCCGGCGAGCCCGGCCGGCCCATCACCATCATGGCCGCGCCCCTGCACCGGGTGATCATCACCGGCGGGCAGCACCCCGAGCTAAGCAAGACCCCCGCCACGCAGCACTGCTGGCAGGCCCCGATGGCCCTGCCCAAGGGCGAGGCGGCGATCTGGGAGACCGACACGCAGATACTGCTCCAGCGCACCGGGTCCCTGGAGATGCTGGACGAGCTGCCCGGAACCTGGTGGTACGACGCCGAGAGCGAGACCATCCATGTGCACTTCGCCGACAGCCGCGGGCC
This sequence comes from uncultured bacterium, assembly GCA_965603135.1. Taxonomy (GTDB): domain Bacteria; phylum Armatimonadota; class Zipacnadia; order Zipacnadales; family UBA5352; genus CBFDBV01. The sequence continues at coordinate 6,903 of CBFDBV010000045.1, read as the reverse complement.
CGAGGCGCACGGGATCTCGGTGTGCCCGGGGCGCGGCAGCACCAGCAACTTCCGCAGCAATGACGAGCGCGGCTTGGACCTCCGCGCGGGTTACGTGTGCCTGCGCGGCCTGCACTTCCGCAACTACCACACCGGAGTGCTCATCACCGGCAACCCCGAGGGCGAGGGCGATGACAGAGCCTACCGCGGCGGCGATCACATCACGGTGGAGGACTGCTCCTTCAGCTCCAGCACCTTCGCCGGGCTGCTGCTGTGGGCCGGGGCGCGCTGGAACCTGCTGCGCGACAACTACGGGGCGCTCAACGGCGCGCGCGGCTCGATGCTGGTCAACCACAAGGACGCGCACGACAACCTGTTCATCCGCAACCGCTTCGACTCATCGGCGCCCACAATCCGCGCGGGCGGCTGGCGCTACCACTTCGGCATCAGCACCTACGGGCATGTGGGCCAGCGCAACCACATCGTCGGCAACATCATGAATGACGCGCAGTCCTTCCGCACCAAGTACATGTTCCAACAGACGGTGCTGGAGGGCAACGTGATGCTCGGCAGGGCCTCGACCGTGCCCTGCACCTACCCCAACCAGCAGCCCAAGGACCTGTTCGAGGGCCCCGAGGACCGCGTGATCTTCCGAGGCAACATACTGATGCAGGGCTTCTCGACCGCCTCTCAGCCCCAGCCCGAGAGCGGCCCCGGCAGCAACTGGCTCGATGACTACAAGTGCTTCGTCAACAACTTCGTGCCCGGCGAGATGACGGTCGCGGACGCGCGCTTCGCCGACCCGGCGTGGGTAGACTACCGCCTCCAGGCCGACAGCCCGCTGCGCGGCGCGGGGCTGGGCGGCCACGACATTGGCGGCTACCGCAGGCACGCCGGCCGCATCCTGTACGTCGCGCCCGATGGTGATGACGCCGACCCCGGAACGTCCGACCGGGAGCCCTTCGGCACGCTGGCGAAGGCGGCAAGCGAGTTGCAGCCCGGCGATACGCTGTACGTGATGCACCCCCGGTTGATTGAGGGCAAACCGGTGGCGGTCGGTGCGAACGACCCGCGCCCGCTGATGGAGTGGGGCGGCTGGACCGAGCCGTTGGTCGTTCCGAGCGGTGGCACGGCGGACTATCCTGTCACCATCCGCGCCCATGGCAAGTGGCCCGGCCCGCTGCCCGGCATCCGCATTGATGGTGAGGGCGTGGTGGTCGAGGGCTTCACGGTGGCACGGGCCGAGGGCGACGGCATCACGGTCGGCGGCGACCTCGTCAGGATCCGCGACTGCGTGGTGCGTGACTGCGCCGGCGCGGGCATACGCGCGACCGGCGCCGCGGGCCTGGGCGTCGAGCACTGCACGATCGCCGGCAATGGCTCGGGCATACTCCTGGATCGGGGTAGCGTGAGCGCGGCGGTGCGCGACTGCATCATCGCCGACAACCGGCTGGGCGCACTACTCATCAGCGACGACTCGTCGGCAGGCTACCTGGGCAGCAACAACTGCTATTGGGGTGACGAGCTCGATACTGAGCGCATCGCCGGCGAGATGGGCAGCGTCATCGCCGACCCGAAGTTCCATGGCCCCACCAGGTCGCTGGCGTGGGACAGTCCGGCGGCGGCGCTGGCTATGTACGGCTGCCCCGCAGGCGCACGGCCCGCAGAGAAGCGCGCTCCCGGGATCACTGACATCGAGGTGGCGACGCTGTCCGACGACGCAGCGGTCATCACCTGGCGCACGCCTCTGGACGACACCACCGGCACTGTTGCCTATCGCGCGAAGGGCGCCGAGGACGGGAAGCAGCAGGAGAGCAAGACGCTTGGGACCATCCATGGGACGGGACTGCTGGGCCTGGAGCCGGGGACGGAGTATGAGTTCCGAGTGGAAGTGAAGGGCCGGCGCGGAGGGTACTCCCAGTCGGACGTGCAGACCTTCACCACAGCCGAGCAGCCGCACGCGCCGACCACCTACCACGTGGCCGAGGACGGTGACGACAGCGCCGACGGGCTGACCGCGGCGACCGCTTGGCGCACCATCCGCCGCGCCTGCGCCGCGGTGCTGCCCGGCGACACGGTGCTCATCGCCGCTGGCAGCTACCACCACGCCATCGCGCCCCTGTGCGGCGGCGCGCCCGAGAGGCGCATCACCTTCCGGCGCGCGGGCGAGGGCCGCGTGATCGTTGACGGGTTGCGAGTGGTGGCGCCGCTGGTGGAGCTGACGGGCCGCGACTTCGTGACCGTGGAGGGGCTGACCTTCGACAACCTGCCGCCGGCAGGGCATCCGGGCGTGGTCAACGTCGGTAGTGCGCAGGGCTTCGAGCTGCTCAACTGCCGCATCGGCTACAGCCACCGCCACGGCGGCTTCGGCAACGGCGTCTACCTCTACCGCTGCCCGGGCGCGCGTATCGAGGGCAACGTCATCTGGGGTACGCGCTACCACGTGGTGCTCAACCAGTGCCGGGACACCCTCGTCAAGAACAACACCGTCTCGTGGGGGCAGGTGTTCTCGTTCCAGACGATGGGGACTCATGAGGGCGTGCGGTTCGTCAACAACATCTTCTACTACCCCACCAGTGTGCCCAACGCCGCGGTGGCCATCGCCTGGCCGGACGAGAACATCACGCTGACCAGCGACTACAACTGCTGGGGGCCGATGGTGGACAAGACGCGCGTGGCCTACGTCTATCATACCTCGGTCAACGACGTCGGCCCGACCGGCCTGACCATCGCCGACTGGCAGGCGGACAGCGGTCTGGATGCCCACAGCATCCAGGCCGACCCAATGTTCGCGGACCCGACCAAGGGCGACTTTCGCCTACAGGAGGGCAGTCCGTGCCTGGGCGCGGGCGAGGGTGGGGCGAACATGGGCGCTCTCGACCCACATGTGCTGTGCAGGGACGGTTCGGCGCAGTAACCGTGCGCACGCCGGACAAGCGTCATCTTTCCCCGATCTCCAACACGTGGATCGTCCCATCGTTGGTTCCCACCGGGATGCACGATGGATCAGCGCGGTGCTGGCCGGGCCGCAAAAGCGCCGTGATCGGTGCGGGCAACGTCTCGCAACCGGCAAGGCCCCCGTCGGCACCCACAGCGAAGACAACACTCCCGGATGGACAGACCGCCAAGATGGAGCCGTCGGCTCGCGGCCACAGCAGGCGCGGTTCATCCCCGAGATAGCAGAACCACAGGTGATGTCCGGTCGCGCCCTCGAAGGCATGCACGTAGCCGCACCGGGAGCCGCAGAGCACTTGTCTCGCCCCTTCGTAGCTGCGAATGGCGAGGGCGTCCGGGCTTCCCCCCACGTCCGCTTTCCAGAGCAGCGATCGGTCTTCGTTGCACACAACGAGCTGATTGCTGTTGATGTCGCGCGCGACGACGATCTCGCGCTTGCCGTCGCCGGTCAGGTCGAACAGACGGACGTCGCGGATCTGTTGGCTGTGCATGCCCGAGATCTGGAGACGGCCGACCAGGTTGGCCTGCGCGTCGTGGATCTTTACTCTCCCCCCGAGCGTGGGCCCGGTCACGCCGCTAAACAGCGCGAACTTGCCGAGATACGTCGTCGGCGTCAAGGCGATGCACACCCCCCAGTGAACGCCCTTCTTCCAGAGCTGCTCGCCGGAGCCAGTAAAGGCGTAGAGACGGCGATCACCGTTGGACACAAGTATCTCGCGCTCACCGTCGCCGTCAATGTCCGCCGCGGTGATCTCGCGGATGCGACTGCGCTGGTCGCTCCAGTGCGGCCACCCGATGTGAGCGTACGGTATGTTGACGCTCCACACCGAGTTCCCCGAGGCGTCGAGGCGGGAGAGCGTGCCGTCATCTTCGCCGACCAGCAGACCCTCTCCGAGGAAGTGCAGCGAGAGCACCCACGTGCCGACCTTCGCCTGCCAGCGTTGCGTGCCGTCCAGTTCGAACACCGCCACGGTCCCGTTTCGAGTGCCGCCGGCGAAGCAGTCGTGGCCCGTCGCCACCGCTGTGACCTCATCGCCCATCTGCACCTGCCCCCACGGCAAGCTGACGGTCGGCACCTCAGGCTCCAGTGGCAGCGTATCCGGCGGCGCTGCAACCCGCGCGGGCGCCGCTGCCGAGGCAACGGTGAGGCCGTCTGTGCCGAGTGTGACGCCTATCGCGCTGTCGTCTTCGGCGTCGGTGACACGCCAGCCCTCGGGAGTGCGTGTGAGCTGATACCGACTCTGCGGCCCGCCACGCGGGCCGCTCCCCGCAGCCACAGCCCCTCCCTCCTCGGGCGCGTGGTCTACGAAGATCAGGCTTGCGATGTCCACGTGACCATCCGCCGGAACATCAGCGCGAACGATCTCCGTGCGGTTGGACGTGCCGATCATCGCCTCCGGCGGCAGTCCGACGCTCTGAAGATGGAACGCCACGTCCCCGTGCCGGCAGACAACTGTGCCATCCTGCGCGCTGAATTCTCCAGGCGTGCCCCACGGGCGAATGTGCCAGTGGCGTTCGACGAACAACTCGCCCTGCTTCGCTGTGGTGGCGCGGTCAATCACAAGAGTCCAGGCACCCCGCTTGCGGAGCAGATGACGCTCCCACGTTAGATCGCCGATGCCTTCGAGCGCGCCGCCAAGCGCATCGAGGTCATCGCCCAGCTCGCGCGCGTAAAGCAGCCGAGCACAGACGTGCACGCCCGGTGGGCCCTGCCCGTTGAGCGCGACGAAGACGCCGTTCTGTTGACGGAGCGTTGAGCACGTCGGTCCCTTGTACCCATACTCCTCGCATAGCCAGGGCACACCGCGCTCGCGGTACGCTGTGATGCAGTTGGCATCCTGGAAGGAGTGCCCGCCGCAACCCAGGCCGTCAATCTTCAGGTAGAACCCCTCGGGCTGGTAGCTGTCGCGGATGACGATCTTGTCGTAGCTCTCCTCCGGGGCAGTCGTGACGACGAACTCCGTGCCTTCCGTCCGTGCCCGCATTCTGTCGTGCCACATAGGATCCAGCGGCGCGACCTTGGCTCCGAGCAGATCGCTCTTCTCTTGCGGCGCCTCGAAGCCACAGAAAGAGCGCAGGTTCTCCCCGAGCAGGCTGGCATCGCCCATGCCGGCGCAGCGCCGGATGTACTCGTCCTTCCCTGCGTCCGCCATCAGGGCGAGGTACCCGGGGTCATCGGCGGCAACGGCACGGGCGCCGAGATAGGCCATCGGCCCCTTGCCGATGGCGTATTCCAGGATCGCGCGGTCCGTCGCCTCCTGCAATGCGCGGCCCGTCAGGTAGTCATCCTTGCCGGCGGCCAGAGCGTACATCAGCGTGCAAAGCAGCGACGCCTTGTACTGGTGGTAGCCGCCGTCCTCGGTGGGCTTGGACGACAGCAATTGCGGGGCGAAGTAGCCGTCCACGATGTCGAACCATTCTCGCGCCTCTTCGATGGCGTAGCGGCGCCAGAAGTACCGGCCCAGCCAGTAGCCGTCCAGCGCCTTGCCCAGACCGTGATTGCCACGCAACCCCCATCCCGCGCCCTTCAGCGCGCGCGGCCCTTCATGGCTGCAAGCAAGGAAGAGGAACTTCTCGTCAATGTCACGCCGCTCGTCCGCCGTGAAGAAGGGGTGGTCTGCGAGGAGGTCCCACGGCAGAAGAACCGCGTCAATGAGGCTGTGGATCTGCGGAGGCGACTCCTGCGTGCGATTGAAGACATCATGCTCGAAGAAGTACAGAAGCTCCCGCTTGAACGGCTCCAGATACGCCTCGTTGCCCGTGCGCAGATAGCCCATGCCCGCCTTGCCAATCCGCCACAGGTACTCCCAGCTACCCAGTGAGCCACTCCGCTTCCACTCGGCATCGTCCTTGAGGAACTCGCTGCTCCACGCCTCGATGACATCGGCGTTCTTCCCCAGCTTGACCTCGTTGAGGTAGCCCAACGTTGGTCCTCGCGTGGCGACGATCTCTTCGGTTCTCGCCGCCGCGCTGACGATGTCCTCGGGATAGCTCCCTCCGATCATCAACACATGCGCGCCTGTGCCGAACGGGTCGCGAACCGTGCGAACAACGTAGCCGCCCTGCCCCGGCCAGGCGTAGTCGGTGAAGTCGTATCCCTCGAAGTACAGCTTCCTGCCCACGACGCTGAGGACGAGATTGCCCATGACCAGCAGCGGCCCGCGGCCGAGCGACGCCGGATCAGTCGAGTCGTCCACGAGGCGAGGCTTGCGTTGGGTCTTGCGTTCAATGGCGACTGCGAGCCTCTCTGCGGCGGCACGGACGGCGTCATCCCCCGGGCAGACTATCGTGCATTCGTCTGAGCCGAGGTCAATCTCAAGAGGACCTAGAGGTTTCAGGGGCATGCTCTTCTCCGCTGGTTGAATGGCCTTGCCTGCGTAGCGCACGGATATGTCGTCGAACCAGGCGGTTCCGGTGTGCTCGGGCGAGCCGTCTGCCGGGTTCAGGATGAGGGAGCAGCGGTCTGTCTCCGGGCCCGTGGTGAACGTGTGCGTCGCCTGCACCCACTCCCCCAGCTTCCCTCCATCGTGGAACGGGAAAGACCAGTGGGTGAGGTGCTTGCCGTCCCGCTCTGCCGGCTGACCGTCCTCCTGTCGCTGCACAATGCACAGGCTGGCGTGCTCGCCGTCCCGCGAGAGGCACAAGAAGCTGACCTGGTACAGGGAATCGGGCTCGACCGGGAGCGTGCGGCTTGTCGTGAAGTACTTCTCATCGCTCTCGTCCTCGAGCCTCAAGCTGGCCCCGCCACCGTGACTGTGTTCGGTATCAATCGCCCCGATGCCGACCGGTTGCCATGCCTCGCGTTCTCCCTCGAAGCCGTCCGAGAGGATCGGCTCAGACCCTGCTTCTCCCTCAGCGCCAACCACCGCCAGGGGGCCAATTGAGAGAAGTGCGGCAAGTGCAAGCGACACGTCGACTCTCATCTGCCGTTGCTCCTCCCCACGCTTCGCCATTCGCCTGTGCCGATCA
>CBFDBV010000044.1:0-16226 GCA_965603135.1 uncultured bacterium | reverse complement strand
ACTCGCAAAGAGAAAGCTCCCCTTTTTCAGCGTTTTAGTGCTTCCGCCAGCGCTCCACCAAGACCTGCGCCTCGAACAGCGTGTCAAAGCTCTCCACGTTCAGCAGCTTGTCCCGCACCTTGCCATTGAAGGACTCGATGTAGCCGTTTTCCGTGCGGATCGAAGATCCGCCGGGCTCCCGGGCTCAATGAACTGCGACTGCTGACGCAGTCGCTTGGGAGTTGCTGATGCAACTCCACGCGTGTTTACGCTCAGCGCCCTCAGCCACTTGCGCACCTTGCTGGCCGTGAACTCGGGCCCGTTGTCGGACCGAATATACCTCGGCGCACCACGCTGTGCGAACAGCCACGTCAGTCGGTCCAGCACATCGTCAGCTTTCAGCTGCCTCGCCACGTCGATGGCCAGGCACTCTCTGCTGAACTCGTCCATGAGAGTCAGCAGCCGCAAGGCCCGACCGTCGTGCGTGCGATGCAGCATGAAGTCGTAGCTCCACACATGGTCCACGTGCGCCGGTCGCAGGCGCACGGATGACCCGTCGTTGAGCCACAGCCGGCCGCGCTTAGGCTGCTTGCGGGGCACTTCCAGGCCCTCCTGGCCGATCATCGCTCCGTTGGCGATCTCCACCTCCGCCTGCCTGAGCTTGCTGATGATCTGCTCCGGCGCGTGCCGCTTACGACTCATAACACTGCCCCTTTCATGCCTCCAGGTGCCCACAATACTGACATGACACCTGGACCCATTATTGGGGGCAGTACATGGAGTCCGTTCCCCCGTCGGGAGGCGGCGACCTTGTCAGATTGGAGCTTCCCAAGGGCACGAGGTGTGCGCTTGCGGGCGGGGAAAACAGTATCGGCAGGGTCACAAGCGCCGGGGACGGGGAGGCCGACAGAATGCCGCGATGCCGTGAAGTCAGAGTCTTCATCAGTTCGATCTCCCGGAACATGCGGGGGCGTGAGCTACCGAGAGATGGCAGGCGAGCTCGGCATAACGAGAGGATTCGTCGTCGGGTCCTCCACCCCGCTTAGGGAGCAGCTCGGCGTCAAGACCATCAGCGAGACACTGATCGTGCTTGCGCCGGAACGGAACCTCCAGCTTTCCGGCAAGTCGAACTCCTCCAGCGCAGACCACAGCCACTCGACTTGAGCACATAAGGCATCTTATGCCCACAGTGCTCTCCCCCGAGGCACTCTCTGACACGCTATTGGAGGCACAGGTGCGAGCGTAGCCCTGCGCTTCCCGAGAGTTCATGTCAGCCACATTCGTCGGCATTGCGGCCGCGCGGCGAGAGCCCCAAGCTGGCCATATGTCCCGCGGTTGGAGTACTTGACGGTAGCAACTCCGCCTCGACACGGGTTTTCGGGAGGGACAGGTGCCTGGCAGATGATCTCGGACGAGAAACGAGCGGAGTTCGCGCAGCTCTTCGAGGAGTCCGCGCGGTCCTACGCCGGCACCGAGGAAGGCCAGCAGCACGCCGCGCTGTACGAGGAGGGGCGCGAACAGGCTATTCTTCCCCAGAACTCACGTCAGCTATATTCATCGGCCCTGGGGTCGCGTCGCCTCGAGACCCCATGTTGGCCATATGTCCCTTGGTTCCGCTATCTGACGATCAGAACCTCGTCCGGACACGGGTCTTCGGGAAGGACACCCGAGGAAGGAGTACCGAACTCAGGTGGCGAAAAGGAGGTGCGCTAGGGGCAAGCAGGGCAGTAAGCCTACTGTACCAGAACGCACGGTTACGTGCACGTTCGTTGGCAGGGAGTTCACGCAAGATCAGGAGATTCGCCCCCAGAGTGTGTGCACAACTCGGCTTATAGGTGCACTCCCCACTCTCGAAATAGGGGCCGTAGCGCCGAATGTGAACGCAATTGGGGTCTGAGGGGGTACATAACCTCCCCTGTCATACCCACTGTCACAGACGGCCAAGCGGCGGTCACTCAATCGAGGTCCTGAGCGGACGTTGCGGTCTTCGGATGGGGCAGCACACAGCGAAAGGTGTGTGCATAACTCCCATGCTTATGAAGACAGTAGCTCAGGATTTCCTCGTGTACCTGGAGGCCGAGAAGGGGTACAGCCCCCACACAGCCACTGCCTATTGTGACGACCTGCGACGTTTCTTCGGCTTCCTCACCGGTGAGGGCGTGGAGCTGGAGGTCGAGAACGTCACCACGACGCTGGTCCGCCAGTGGCTCGTCGCGATGCATCATGACGGGCTGTCGCCCACCACCATCGGCCGCCGGCTCTACGGTCTGCGCAGCTTCTGGAAGTACCTCCTGGCCTGTGACTACGTGGAGGATGACCCCGTCTGCAAGGTCGGCGTCCCCAAGCGCGAGCGACGTCTGCCCAAGTACCTGATCGCCGAGCAGTTGGAGAAGCTGCTCGACGCTTCCCAGCGGAACAAGTACGTGATCTGTGGCTTCCGCAACTATGCGCTGCTGTCAATGCTCATCTTCACCGGGATGCGCAGGGGTGAGCTAATAGGTCTCCGGATGGGGGATGTCTCCTTCGATGAGAAGCTTGTCCGTGTCCGGGGCAAGGGCAACAAGACGCGCGTGATCCCGCTGGTGGACCGGGCGCTCGATGCGGTCAGGGACTGGCTCGAACTGCGACCCAACCACAAGGGCCACGACTTCCTGTTCACGACTACACACGGCAACCGAGTAGGGCCGTGGCGGATGCACAAGATCTGGCGGCGAGTTTTGGAGGACTCGGGCATCGAGACGGAGGGTGTGACGCTGCACACATTGCGCCATTCGATGGCGACACTGCTGCTGCAGAGCGGGGAGTGCAGCCTGGTCGAGATACAGCGCATCCTCGGGCACTCGCGGCTGGATACGACGGCGATCTACCAGCACGTTACCGAGGGCGAACTCCGTGACGCCGTCCATGCGCATCCGCTGGCAGGCTGAGGGGCCCCGGCAGCCCTGTTCGGATTACAGGTGAGGTGCGGCCAGGCGCCGAAACACATCTGCGGACCAACTGAGCGCGAGAGGGGTTGCCAGGGATGGCCGCAGGCTGGCGCGAGGTCCGGGTGTTCATCAGCTCGACGTTCCGCGACATGCAGGCGGAGCGCGATCATCTGGCGCGCTTTGTCTACCGACTGCAGGGCGAGACGCTCAAGCTTAGCCCTTCCGCGCGCGGCAACACAGACTGACGGTAGCGGCAACCGAACAGGAGACCTGGTGGACATGACGGCGGCAAGGCGCTCGAGTTGGGGCCTGCTGATGAGCGTGATTCTGGCGTTGGTCAGCTCCGCCCGGCCCGGTGGCGCGGAGTTCATCGAGGCGCTCGACTTCCGCGTCGAGCGCGCGCCGGAGCGTGCGGTGGTGCATGCTTTGCAGGTCACGGTGCCTCCGACCATCGACGGCGCGCTCGACGAGCAATGGTGGGAGGACGCGTTGGTCTCCCCGGCCTTCTTAGTCGGAGGCCAGCCCGCGACCCATCCGACCTCTCTGCGTGCGGCCTTCGATGACCAGAACCTGTATCTGGCCGCGGTCTGCACGGCCCCCGACCCCAAGCGCGACGTGCCCGCCGACGTCCACGACGGCAACGTGTGGGGTGACGACTGCATCGACCTGAAGCTGTCCCCCGATGGCGGCGCGACATCAATGCAGTTCCTCGTCAACGCCAACGGTGCGCGTTGGGACCTGCGCGATGGCGACGACCGCTGGAACCCCGAGTGGACGTGCGCCGCTGTGCTGAACGACGACGGCTACGTGATCCAGCTTGCCCTCCCCCTGGCTGAAATCGGCGTCGCCGAGCTGCAGCCGGGGATGTCGCTGCTGTTCACCTGCGGGCGCGCCGACCGCACCAACCGCCAGCTCAGCACCGCCTTCGGGGAGACCTACGGCGACGTGATGAAGGCCGCTGAACTGGTGCTCGGAACAGCCGAGGAACGCGCGGCCCGGGCCTCCGCGGTCTCGATGACCCGCGACGCCCAGCTCGCGGTCTACCTCGATCGCGATCAATACCCGTCATTCCAGCGACTGGCGACGGGCCGCATACGCACCACCAGCCCGAGCAGCGGTCCCGAGCTGCAGGGAGCGCCGACCATCGAGATCGCCCTGCTTCGCGACGGCCGCGAGGTCGAGGCGCGCACGGTCACCCCCGTCGAGTCGCCCGTGCTGGACTTCGACTTCCGCGTGGCCGATATCGAACCGGGCGCCTGCGAGATCGAGGTGAGACTGCGCGATGACGGTGGCGTCTTCGCCAGCGCCCGCCAAGACTTCATCATAGAGCAAGCCACGGCGGAGCGCTCCGGCCGCATTCCGCTCACCGTGACCCTTGCGCCCGCTGGGTTCGGGGGCTGGGGGATGACCTTCGGGGTGCCCTTCCCCTGGGGGGCGCTGGACTCGGCGGACCACGTGCGACTGCTGGACGAGGCCGGGCGCGAGGTGGCGATGCAGGCCACCGTCGCCGGCCGGTGGTCGAAGCAGGGCAGCATCCGCTGGCTGCTGGTTGATTGCGTCGCGCCCGTCGGCGGCGAGGCGGGCAGCTACACGCTGGAGTACGGCCCCGAGGTCACGCGCGCGGCGGTGCCCTCGCCGCTGCTGACCGAGCAGACCGACGAGGAGATCACGGTCGGCACCGGGCCGTTGAGGCTGGTCATCCCCCGCAGTGAGCCCACGGGCATCGGCGAGGTCTGGCTGGATCGCGATGGCGACGGCGAGTTCGCGGACGCCGAGCGCGTGCTGGACCCCAGCGCCGCCATCGGCCCCTACCTGACCGACGCGGAGGGGACGCAGTACCTGGGCTCGCGTGACGCGCAGGCCGAGGTGGTCCTCGAGGAGGCCGGGCCGCTGAAGGCCTGCGTCCGCCTCTCCGGCTGGCATGTGGCCGAGTCGGGTGAGCGCCTGGGCAAGTTCATCGTTCGCCTGTACGCGTATCGTGGCCTGCCCCAGCTTCGGGCCATGCACACCTTCATCATCACCGCCGACTCCGACGAGGCCCAGTACCGCGACATTGCCTGGTCGCTGCCCTTCGGCTGCCTCGACTATGTCCTGGGCACGCCCAACGTCAGCGTCGGGCGTGTGCCCGAGCAGGGCGCGTATCTGCGCCAGCGCGACGACCTGTGCTACAAGCTCTACCATGACGGCGCCTTCAAGGAGGAGGGCGAGAAGTCCGAGGGCTGGGTGACGGTCGGCTCGCCGGGGCGCTGGATGACGCTGGCGGTGCGCGACTTCTGGCAGCAGTTCCCCAAGGAGCTGGAGGTCACGCGCGACACGCTGACCGTGCACTTCTGGCCCGAGCATGGCGAGGACCCGGTGCGCACCGGCGACAACCTGAGCATCCGCAACGCCTACCACCAATGGTTTGCCCACGAGGGCCAAGAGCTGGACTTCCGCGTGCCCGAGGAGTTCCTGCAGTTCGTGAAGGAAGACAGCGAGCGCTACAACTGGCCCAGCGCCAAGGTCGCCAACGCCATCGGGCTGGCCAAGAGCCACGAGATGCTCCTGAACTTCCACACGCGCGATTGGGAGAGCGCGCGGTCGCGGGACGTCAGCCGGGTCTTCCAGGATGACCCCACGGCGGTGGTCGATCCCGCATGGATGTGCGCCAGCGGGGCCTTCGGGAGCATGCACCCGCAGGACCGCGAGCAGTTCCCCGAGGTCGAAACCGCGATCGATGAGACGCTCGACAACATCGCGCGGTTGCGGGCCATGGACCGTGACTACGGGATGTTTAACTGGGGCGACTCGCACCACAACTGGGACTGGGCCCCGCGGCGCTGGAACATGCACCGCATCTGGCGCAACACCCACCACGGGTGGACGCGCTGGCCGTGGCTGATGTACGCCCGCTCGGGCGAGAAAGCCCTGCTCGACTGGGCTGACGCCAACGCCCGACACGTGGCCGACGTGGACCACTGCCACTACGCGACCGAGGACCTGGCGAAGCAGACCTACCCGCTGCAGAAGCTGGTGGGCGGGATCTGCGACTACAAGGGCTTCGTGCACTGGGCCTCGGGCGGCCGGCTGCACTACAACTCCATCGCCGACTCAATGATCTGGCACTACTACATTACCGGCAACCGGCGCAGCCTGACCGCCGCGCTGGAGCATGGCGCGGCGCTGATCGCCGACGGCAAGCCGCTGGCCCACCGCGAGGGCGCCGGCCGGGCCACCAGCTCCGCGGCGCTCTACTTCCTCACCTGGGACAACGACTACCTCGAGTTCCTTGAGCGCACCGTGGACACGCTGCTGAACACCCAGGAGGAGGACGGGCGCTTCCCGCAGTGGGAGAACTTCTCGCCCTACCTGCAGCGCTACGTGGACCTCACCGGCAGTCGCCGGGCGAAGCAGGCCATGACTCGCTGGGGTGACTGGATCTGCGCCCAGCCACCGCGCGCCGAGGGCTACCACGCCAAGACCAACATCCTCGCCCACGCCTACCTGTACACCGGCGACGAGAAGTACCTGCGCGCGGCGGCGTATGATGTGGAGGCGGCCGTGGACTTCATCTACCGCGGCCCGGACCCGCGCTACTACGGCCAGTTCATCAGGCTCCGCAGCAACCTCGACCAGTCCTACTTCATGCAGGAGGTGCCCTACTACCTGACCGCGCTGGAGCGCCTGGGCCATGAACCCGAGCCGGTCCACCCCACCCGCACGAGCATCCGCACCCTGTCGCGAGAGACGATCGACGGCGAGGAGCGCTATGTCTTCGACGCCCGCCTGCGCCAGACCACCGACGGACCTCTGGCGCTGAGCGTCGCGGTCCGCGGCTACGAGGATGCCTCCTACGAAGCGACTCTGACTCCGGTCGGCGGCGGCGAGTCAGCCACGGCCACCGGCGCGCCGGGCCATGACGAACGCGCCGTCACGCTGGAGCTGGCGCTGCCCGCGGACGGCGCGCTGGAGTATGCCCTGCGCGTGTTCTGTCCGAAGAACTTCTTCGTGAACGTGCCGATCACGGACGGAGACGCGACGCTGCAGGAGGTCTATCCCATCTTCGCGGACGGCACCTGGGTGGGGGATGGCTTCCGCTGGTTCTTCGGGGTGCCGGACGGGGCCGAGCGCTTCACGCTGCGCTACAAGGGCCGCTCCTGGCCGCTGCAGTTCGACGTGCAGAACCCGGCCGGGCAGGTGGTGTCGAGCGACGTGTGGATCGGCTCGAACGACCTGACCGAGCGATCGCAGACGGTGGCCGTCGGCGACGCCAGGCGGGAGGGATGGACCTTCGTGGTCTACGGCTACGGTCAGGCGTGCCTGCTTGGGCTCGACGCCTCACCCGCGCCGGCAGACCAACTTTTCTACTTTGCGGCAAGCGCACCGAAGTTGTTCGCGCCCCGGTGAGGTGGCGCGGACCAGGCAGGATGGCTCGACCACATACGGCAGCAACTGCTCGCACAAGCTCAACCCATTCGTGTGCGGCAACTCGGACCGGATGTAGCGACCGAGGTGCATGGTGATGGCAGTGCCAATGGCCAGCGGCGGACAGTGAAGCCCGGGATTACCTTCCGGGTCTTCGTGAGTTCCACGTTCCAGGACTTCGCGGCGGAGCGCAATGCGCTGGAGAAGCGCGTGTGGCCAGCGATGCGCGACCCAGGCGACGCCACGCCGATCTCGCCCGGGCCGATCAGTGGAGGGAGGACGCACCGTGATACCTGATGAGGAACCTGTCCTTCCCGAAAACCCCATCCGGACGCCGATCTCAGGACTACGTGCCATCCAGATGGGGTTTTCGGGAGGGACAGGCGGAGCATGTGTGCATAGCAACGGTTATGCACCGCGGCCACGCCTTTGGGCCCTCGGTGCCTCACTTTTCGGCCGCCACCCACCGCGCTTTTCCACCGGCGTTCACAAAGCATGCCGCACATCGCTGTTGGCCAACCTGGCCGGCTTCGCGATCTTCGTGCTGCTAGTGTAGCGTAGCGCCTCGCCGGCGCTCACATGACCTCGATCTCGGTCAGGTGCAGCTCGTTGCGCGCGTCGATGGCCCCGCCCCGCGGCGCCTGCACCAGCCGCAAGCGGTCGGTCACCACCGGCGGGGCGACCAGCTCGCTGACCTGTTCGGGCACGTAGACGTGCCCCAGCGCCCAGTAGGCCCAGTCGGCGCCATCGTGGTACTGGATGGCGAACTCAGTAGAGCTGAGCGGGCGGCGCTGGCCCTTCGGCCAGTGCAGCAGCACCTTCGATACCTCCACCGGCGCCTCCCACCGCAGTTCCAGCGCATGCCCCGCGGGACTCCCTTCGGTGTCATAAGCGGGGGCGCCGTCCACTCGTACGGCGGCCGCGCGCGCCAGGTTGTGGCCGTGGGCCGCCGCAGCCGGCGCGACGTAGATGTCATCGAACCAGGCTTTCCCCGAGTGGCCGCGGAAGATCGCCCACACGCTGATGCGGTTCACGTCCGGCGGCACCGTAAAGGTCTCGGTGACCTGTTGCCAGTCGTGGCTGCCGGTGTCGAACTGCGCGGTGCCGATGTGGGCCCAGCCGTCGCTGGTGGTCCGGCCGCCCACCCACACCGAGTAGTCCTTGTCGCGCTCACCGGACACCCGCTCAGCCCGGCTCCAGCCCCGCACCACCATCTGCGCGGGCGGCGGCCCGTCCAGTGTCATCTGCCACTGACAGGCGTGGGTGCCCTCCTCGTCCTGGGCCTCCACGAGCAAGCAGCCCTCGCCGGCACGCGCACCCTCGCTGACGACCTGCGCGGTGCCCTGGAGCGTGGTGTTCGCGGGCGGCTGGTCCCAGCCCTCGAAATCCCCCTGGGCCAGCATGTTGCTCGCGGCAGGAGTGAGCGCGACCGTGCTGGTCGCCCAGCCGACGAGCTCGCCGCCGACGGTCGTTGCCACCCAGTTGATGCTGACGGCGCCGGCCTCGTAGGCGGAGCCGCTCAGTCGCGCCTCGATGGTCTGCATGTCGCCCCGCGGCAGGCTGAGTTCGCTTCGCGCCGGGATGATGGTGAAGCCCGCTCCCGCCCGGCCCTCGATGCTCAGCTGCAACGCTCGGTGGGTCAGATTGGCCGCGGCGACTCGCACCGTCCCGTTGCCATCCGCGCTCGGGACAAGCTGCACCGGCCACTCGGTCACATAACTGCTCTGTACGCAGACGGGCACCGCCTCGCCCCCGAGCATCGCATCGGCCACCGCCGCCACGCTGATCCGCTCGCGCGGGCGCGTTGACCAGCTCTGGCCGCCCGCCGGCACGTCCAGGAGCCGCACCTCGACCTTGCCCAGCCGCTCATCCGCGCTCACTGCCGGCACCGGCTCTCCGGCGGCGATGCGAGCGTCGAGCGGCAGCAGGTCCGTCCGCAGGCCGTGTCGGAGCGCCAGCGCCGCCGATAGGTACCTCCAGCACTCCCGCGCGCGCAGCGTCAGATATCTCTCGGGTCCAGGCTCGTGGTAGCTCGCGTTCCGCAGCGCCAGGTCGCGCAGCTTCGCGGCCAGCGCCGCGAGCGCCGCGGTATCCTCAGGCGCACAGGCCGCCATCGCCGCCCGCAGTCCCGCGAGGCCGGCGGCCAGCGGGTCCCCCTCCTCCGGCGGCACCAGCTCCAGCGCCTGCCTCGCCCGCCCCCACAGCCACTCGATGGCCCTCTCTCGCGGCGCCACCAGCAGCGCCCGGCATTCCAGCGAGCGCACGGTCGTGGTCAGGTCCGCCTTGCCGTCCGGCAGCGCGAACCAGACCTCCGGGTGCAGCAGGTCCATCGCCACCACGTCCTCGCCCGGGCAGGTCAGTTCGCAGGTTACGTCCGCCCCGGCGGCATCCGCCAGTGGGTTGTAGAGCGTGAGAAAGAACTCGCCGTCGCGGGGCTCGCCGAAGCGCTCGATGCCTAGGAGCGGGTCACTCAGGGACGCCCGCGTCACCGGTTGCCAGCCGGCGCGGTCGAGCGCCTCCACCACTGGCAGGTAGAGCCGGTACTGCTCCCGGTAGCGCTCGTACATGGCCGGGTCCACCCAGAAACTCTGGTACTTCCAGCCGCCCGACGTGTAGATGCTCGGGTAGAAGCTGTAGTGGGTGCACTCCGCCAGCCAGTCCTCCAGGTGTGAGAAGAGCGCGTTGAACTCGGCCTTGTCGAACTTGAGCAGCGGGCAGTGCACCTTGCCCTGCATGAGCACCCGCGCCCAGTCGAATCGGCTCCCCAATCGCCGCTGCCGTGTGGCCCAGAAGGTCTCGGTACCGCCAGCGTCCAGCACCGCGGTGTGGAACAGGTGAGGCCGCGTCCAGCCGTTGGCGAAGACGATGTGCCCCTGCGGCCAGTGGATGCGCCCCAGGTGCTCGGCGTACTCGTGCTCGGCGATGCCGGTGTGGGTGCAGGGACGCAGGTTGTCGCGATCGTAGGTCAGCGGGTGGTCCACCCTCGCCCAATGCTCCCGCCGGTGGTCGGTCGCCGAGCCCCCGAAGTTGTCCAGGTACACTCCCTCCAGGTCGAAGCCTTCGGCCTCAAGCTCCGCATCGGCCTTCTGCCAGACGGCGTCCATGGTGCGCGCATAGGGGTGCTCGACCTGCAGGTCCGGGTCTGAGTTGACCATGCAGTCATAGATCAGGCGCCCGCGCGCCCAGTTGGCGTAGAACTCCTTCACACGCGGCCGGCCCTCCGCGTCGAACATCACCGAGTCACGCATGACCTGCAGGCGGTCGAGCAGCACCTCACGGGCGCGCTCGTACTGCTGGTCGGTGCGGACCATATCTTCGACCTCGTCGAAGCTCATGCCGCGCCGCGCGTCAAAGGGCAGCAGCACGTCCGTCTGGCCCGGGATCACGTACTTGAGGGTCGCTACCACGAGCCGCCGGTTCGCGGCCGGGTTGCTACCGGATTCGTGAAACCCGAACTGGAAGTCCTCCGCCAGTGGGATCTCGGCGAGGTCATGGAAGGTCATCCACAGGCCCCGCGTGCTGGCGTGGGTGGTGAAGGGCCCCGGGTGTGCGCGGTAATACTGGTCCGCCGCCGCCCGAAAGCCCCACTTCGGGTGCGGGCAGAACACGAACAGCCCGAAGTGCGCCTGCGAGGGGAACTTCGCGGTCATCGGGCTCAGACCCAGCTTCAACTCCAGCCGCAGCTCCCCGGCCGCCGCATCGTAGACCAGCCGGTGGGTCACACACCGGTCCAGTGGAATGGCCAGCGACACCGCGATCTCGTCCGTGCAAACGCAGCACAGCGGGTAGGTGCTGTGCCAGAAGTGGTCGCTGTAGGTCCCCCCCGCCTCGATGACCTGTGCGCGCCGCATGTCCTGCCACCAGGTCCAGCCCACGGCGTCAAAGCCGAGCGCGAAGATGAGCTGCGCTGCGCGATCCCGGCCGGTGGTGTCCTGCAGCGTCCCTGCGATCTCGAGGGCAGCTGTCCCCGGACGGAGATCGGCCTCCAGCTCCAGGCCCATTCCCGGCGCGGCGCCGCTCCAGTGAACGACGTCGCCCCGGCGGACCGCGGCCCCCCTCAGCTCGGCGACCTCACCGCTTGCCACGTCCTCGACCCGAAAGCCCCCGCTTGCCGCCAGCCGCGCACCGCCCCGCTCCAGCCCCAGGACGCGCCCGGTGCTGCCGTCAATGGTCAGGGTCGCACCGTCGCCCGCCGGCAGGGCGATACTCTCCGCGCCGGCACACGTGGCGGCGACCGCGGCCAACGCGATGATGATCGCCGGCCTGACCTGTCTCACTGTCATCACCCTCACACTGAGTTTGGTTCATAGTTCACTGCCGCAACGCGGTACTCCTGCGCAGCCAGGCGGCTCCCGCAGGTGGGGCCCCGCGGGCGACGAATACTCGCTCGGCGCGCGGAGTCCGATCACCATGAGCGCATCATCCCCCAAGATCCGCGTGCTCGGTCACGCAGGCAGACCCCTGCAGCTGTAGCAGGCAGGCCTGCTCATCGTCATCCCGGTGTTTGGGGTCGCCCTGACGCTCTTGTCGGACAGCCACGCTGACCGGCCCAGTGGCCGGCAGGTCAACAGCTCCCTTAACGCGAATGCGCCGCTGCCGACCGCCACCGACGCTTCCCTTTCCGCCATCATGGCCGTGGGCGCGACGCCGGAGGAGTTCGTCCAGCGGGCACTCGACGCCCACCCCACGGGGCTGGGCACGGCACCACCGGCACGGCAGGAACGACCCAACGACTACGGCAGGGAATCTGCCTCACAGGCTGAACACTCTCACTGCAGGTGGCATGAAGACGGGGGCAAGGGCAAACCCACCAAAGTACCGCATAAGCACTGGTAGCGTCAGTGGGGGCAGGTCAAGGGGACCCAAGGCTTCTCCCAGGGGTCCACGCCCTGCTGACCATTGAGCGGTTCGCGCTGTTGAACCAAGTCCCAGAAGGAGAGGAGCTTGGCGAGTGGAAACCATCGGGCGGACATGGAGAGGGCTCCACTGGCTCGCCATCGCGACGGCAGCGATCGCGCTGGTCCGGTGCTCACTGCTGGCGCAAGCGGAACTACAACTGCAGACCGTCGCCGCCGACCGGATCTACTACGAGTCCGGCGCCGAGGCCAAGTTCACGGTCGTGGTCGCCAACCCTGATGACCAGCCGGCGACGGCGACGCTGCACGTGGAACTGATCCGCGATCTGGACACCCACAAGGTCCTGGGTGAAGTGCCGCTCACCGTCCCCGCCAAAGGCCAGCTTCCCTGGGAGGGGTCGCTGAAGCTGCCGCCGGTGCTGGGGATGGAGCTGCGCGCGACGCTGCGGCGCGGGGACCAAACGCTCGCGCAGCAGAGCGACCTCTTCACCTGTGCGCGCAGCGTCCACCACGCGCTGCTGTCCGGGCACGGGGACCATGGTCCCTGGCAGTTCTCCGGAGTGATCGACCCGATCCGGGACACGTACCCGGTGGAGTTCGCGCTGCAGTGGCGCGGCACGTACGGCAACTACCTGGAGAAGTTCGCGTGGGGGCCGAGCGACTTCGACGAACTCACTCCCGCTGAAGACCGCTGGTGGGCGGGGACAACCGAATACAACGAGTGCAAGGCCAACATCATCGCTGTGGTCAACGCGATGCATCAACAGGGCATCAAGGTGGTCACGTACGGCAAGGCGGCCGCGGGCGGGATCACCGGTTTCGAGCGCTACCGGCGGCGGCCGGATCTGGCCGTCTACACCAATGGCCGTCTCCACAGCGGCTACTACTCGGCGGCGTTCCTGGACTGGGTGACGACGCTGGGCCCACCGCATCCCAATGAACCACGGTTCATACCGGGCAGACCCGAGGAGATGGAGCGGGCAGGTTACTCAGGCTCAGCCGCCTTTGAGCAGTTCTTGCCCGAAGGCGGGGATGACTGGTGCAACGTCTGGTATGACTGCGGCAATCCCGAGGTGGCAGACATCGGGATCGGCGAACTCATTGGTTCGGCGGAGATGTTCGGATGGGACGGCGTGCGTTTTGATGGTGAGTTCTCGGCCAGCCGTCACCAACGGCTGGACGGCTCGTGGAGTGCCCCTGAGGAGTACGACACCGACGCCGCCAACGTGGCGCTGGTCCAGCGGATGAAGCAGGAGTGCCGGGCGGCCAGGGCGGGCTACCTGTTCGGCTACAATACGGGGACGGACATCACCTGGTCCATCCCGCTGGACAACACCCCCGCCGCCTTCCGCGAGAAGTGCAAAGATGACGGGCTGATTGCCAACGAGGCCTTCGCCTACGCCGGCGATGTGCCGTGGCTTGCTTACTGCCAGCGGGTGCGCCGCGAAGCTGAAATCGTGCGCTACTACGGCGGGCACCACGCGACTTACGCTTTCTCTGGCGCCAATAACAAGAATCTGTATAACTGCATCCTGCAATACGGGCTGCGGGCGCACCTGATGAACGCCTACGTCGGGCCGGGCAACGAGTGGGTGGCGCGCAGCGCCACGCGCTTTGGCCGGGTGCTGTGGGATGACAGCCTCCAGACGTGGCGAGGGGCTGGCGAGGCGCTGCAGGTCAGCGGGAGCCGCAACCTGTGGTGGCGGGAGTTCGCGGCGGTGGGCGACGCGCCCGAAGGCGGCACGCGCTACGTGATCCATCTGTACAACCCGCCGGAGTCGGCGACGACCCGTGGCGAGGAGCAACTGCCGGCAGCGCCCGCGACCGACGTCGTGCTACGCTGGCCGGGCCTGCGGGGCCTGCGGAAGGCCTGGGTCGTGGATATGCCTGGAAGCACGGCCGAGGAGATCGAGCCGGCGAACGGCGCCTTTGCCATCGGCGAGGTGGCATACTGGAAGATACTGGTGGTGGACGCAACGACCCCGAAGCCGGCCACCGTGTGGGAAGCATCCCCGGGCGGCGATCCGACCGGCCCCAGCGCCGCCGAGCTGCAGATCGCTCCGCCGCCGGCTACTGGCGGTGAGTCATGGCGGTCGGTGGTCGAGTCGGAGCGCGCGGGCGTCGCGGAGGAGGTGGGCGCGCGCGTCACCGACCCCTCGGCCTCGGCCGGCGGCGCCTGCATGGGCCAACCCGGCGGCAAGACCGGGGTCATGGCCTACGGGTACGCATACCCGCGCATCCCCGGGCGCTACCGCTGCACCTACAGGCTGAAAGTCGCCGATAACAAGGTGGACCAGCCGGTCTTTGGGCTGGGCACACAGTGGTACGGGCAATCACCTCTGCCTGATGGCGGCGGCTTGTATAGCGAGAGCAGGATACTCAGAGCCGCCGATTTCGGGCAGGCCGGGGTCTATGAGACCTTCAGTGTCGAGTTCGACTATGCCGATTGCGGCTTCATGTCGTGCAACACGAACTACCTGGGCGGCGTAACCGGTTGGTGTGACAGCCTGACGGTCGACCTGCTGCGACCGTGGAGCGATCAAGAACTGGTGGACCACTACCGGAGCTTCCGCCGTCCGGAGGGTCTGAGCAGGACCGAGAGCGGAGCGCTGGATGTGCTCGTGTTGCGTGGCCTGTTCAACCGGCAGTACCAACTCGACGCGGCCATCCAAGCCATAGCGGGCGCGAAGCGCACCGATGCCTATACCTCCTACCATCGGCAGAAGGGGACGACCCTGCAGGGGTACACATGGGACTGGCAACCGTTGTGGGACCAGGACGTCATCGTGCTGGCCGACGTGGAGACCAAGGGTATGAACTACGGCCAGGTCATGATGCTGTCCGAGTGGGTCAAGGACGGGGGCGGGCTGCTCATTCTCGGCGGGCCGCTGACGCTGGGGCAGGATGACAACATGAAGCGAGCGTGGCCGCTGGTATTGCCGGTGGAGCTGCAGGGGCCGTGGGAGATCCGCAAGTGCGAACCTCCGGTGCGGATGGGCGCCGGGGCGGTGCTCTACCGGCACCTGGTGAAGCCGAAGCCTGGCGCGGAGGTGGCTCTCGAGGGCGTGGGCGGCGAGCCGTTGCTGGTGCGGCAGACCTACGGTCAGGGCCGGGTCGCCGTATTCGCCGGGACAGTGCTGGGCGAGGCCCCGGCGGAGATGAATGCCTTTTGGGAGACACCAGAGTGGGTCAACGAGCTGGCGGGACAACTCCGCTGGCTGGCCGGCAAGTGACGGAGGGGTCGCTGAGCGCCTGTCCCTGCCGAGAACTCCATCTGACCGCTGAATCACCTTGAGGTCGAGGCAAACGCTCTCGCTCGACCGACGAACTGGGGGTCTGCGGCTCCGCTGCGAGGTCCGGAGACAGTCATCGGGATGGTCAATGTGGCCTGGGCGAGGGGACCCTCGGTATGCAGGCGCGAGGATCAGGTGGGCAATCGCCGCTTGCGCTTCCGGCACCATCAACTCTCGAGCTTCTCAGGCAGTTCTTCGTTCGTAGTGATGGTGCCGCCCACCGACCTGAGGTAGCTGGGTGCACTTGCCGCAGTCGAGCATAGCGTCCAGGAGATGCTTCACCTGACCCACGAACGCCAGCGACGCCACCACCATCAGCGCCATCACCGTTCTCATCAGCCTGTCCGCGCCCAGGGCCCGTGAGTCGAGCCATACCGTCAGGCCAATAGTGGTTCTGTACGACCTTGGGGTGGGGACCCGGGACGGATTCGAACCGCCCTGCCCCGGGGTTGGCCTACTGCTCTGTGCGTGGACGGACTGAGCTCGTGCGGGGATTCCCCTGCACAGGCCACTCAGGCCTGTGAACAGCATCCGGCAATGTACCTATCCCCATCGCCACACCCTCCGCAATCATGCCACTGAAGGTATTCCTGGGTGAGCCGAGGAATAACGTAGGCGTTCAGCGATATTCTGCTGTCGAGGAGCTGTAGCGGTCAATAACCATCTGAACCAGTGTGCTCATGAGGCCAGCGCGACCTGCACAGTCGGAGACTGCGTGTGTGCATAACTCGGCTTATGACCCATTCCCTGGCTTTTCTGTGAACAGG
>CBFDBV010000043.1:0-16452 GCA_965603135.1 uncultured bacterium | reverse complement strand
ACCTTCATCATCGCGTTGAGCAGCGGGATGTCCGTGCCCGGCCGCTGGGCGATGTGCAGCTCCGAGAACTCCACGAGCGGGATCTCGCGTGGGTCGGCGACGATGATCTTCCCCCCGCGCTGGTAGGCCTTCTTCATCTCCAGCCCGATGACGGGATGCCCCTCGGTGGTGTTGGAGCCGATGACGAAGAGCAGGTCGCAATCCTTGATCTCGCCGATGGAGTTGGTCATCGCGCCGCTGCCGAAGGACATCACCAGGCCCGCCACCGTGGTCGCGTGGCAGGCGCGTGCGCACTCGTCCACGTTATGCGTCCCGAAGACCTGACGCGCCAGCTTCTGCATCAGGTAGTTCTCCTCGTTGGTGCACTTGCAGGAGCTGATGAAGGCCACGCTGTCGGGCCCGTACTTGTCGCGGATGGCCTTCAGTCGCTGGGCGGTGATGTTCAGCGCCTCGTCCCAGCTCGTCTCAACGAACGCGCCGTTCTTGCGAATCGTCGGCTGCTTGAGGCGCTCGGGCGAGTTGATGTACTCGTACCCGAAGCGCCCTTTGACGCACAGGTTGCCGAAGTTCGGAGGCCGATCCAGCGCCGAGGTCACGCGGACTACCTCCCCGTCAAGCACGTTCAGCTCCATGTTGCAGCCCACGCCGCAATACGGGCAGACGGTGTTGACCTTGACGAAGTCCTTTTCGCGGCCCTTGTCCATGGTCTTCTGGATCATCAGCGCACCGGTCGGGCAGGCGTCCACGCACTGCCCGCACAGCTCGCAGTCCGTCTCCCAGCTCAGCCCCCCCTGGGCGGGGATGACCTGGGTATCGTAGCCGCGCTCCGCGAACTCCAGGCAGGCGACCATCTGCACCTCGCGGCAGATGCGCACACACTTCCCGCACAGGATACACTTGGCCGGATCGCGGTAGATGACCGCGTTCCCGACATCCTCCACGATGACCGGCAGGTCGTGCTCCTCCGGCGTGAAGTCCTCGATGCCGAGGTCGTAGGCGAGGTCCTGAAGCTCACAGACGCCCGTCTTGGCGCAGGTCAGGCAGTCGCGCGGATGGTCGTACAGAATCAGCTCCACGAGCGTCTTGCGTATCTCTCTGAGCTGCTCGGTGTCCGTCTCAACGACCATCCCGTCCCGCGCCTCGGTCGTGCACGAGGTCACCGGCTCGGGCATGCCCTCGACCTCCACCAGGCACAGCCGGCACGCCCCGTAGGCCTCGAGCCTCGGGTCCCAGCACAGGTGCGGGATCTTGATGTCATTGCGCAGCGCCACCGGCAGGATCGTCTCGCCCGCTTCAGCCGTGACCTCTTGCGAGTTGATGGTCAAATGAATCTCGCTCATTGCTGTCCTAGCCTCTTTCCGACGTGCCGTACGAACGCAACTGCCCTTCCCCGGCGCCGCGAGGTCGCCTCAGTCCTCCTCAAGGTCGCAGCGCAAACAGCGACGGGCCTCTGCGGTCGCCGCCTCACAGTCCAGGCACAACGCCACCTCGCAGAAACCGTCAAGCCGCTCCCCGACGGGAAGCACCGGCTCCTGGGCCCTCGGTGGTGCGGCATCGAGTTCCTCCTCCGGAGTCTGGTAGGAGGTGAAGCCCCTGTCATCCGGCAGTTCGCCGCTCCCGCCAAGCATCTCATCTATCGCCAGGGCCGCCTTCTGGCCGGCACCGATCGCCTCGATGGCGCTGCCGCCGCCCGATACGCAGTCGCCGCCGGAGAAGACGTTAGCCACCGACGTCGCTCCAGTGCGCGGATCAATCTTGACGCGTCCGCGCTCCAGGTCCGGCCCATCCTCGACCTCCAGCGTCTCAACCGAGGACACCTGGCCGATGGCCGGCAATACCATGTCGCACTCGACCACGAACTCGCTGCCCTCAACAGGCTCCGGGCGCCGCCGGCCGTCCTGCTCAGCCTCGCCCAACTCCATGCGCGCGAGTTCGATGCCGGTCACCTTTCCGGCCTCGCCCAGGATGCGCGCAGGCGCGGTCAGCAGCTCCAACTCTACGCCCTCTTCGATGGCTTCCTCGATCTCCTCCTCGTAGGCTGGCATCTCCTCGCGCGTGCGCCGGTAGGCGATGGTCACCTTCTCGGCACCGAGCCGCAGCGCAGAGCGAGCCGCGTCCACGGCCACATTGCCACCACCGATGACCACCACCGACTTGCCGCACCAGGGCTCGCGCCCCAGCCCGCGCTCGCGCAGGAACTCCAGGCTGTCCACGACCCCCTCCAGGTCCTCGCCCTCTATGCCAAGCGAGCGCGCTTTCTGAGCGCCGCTTCCGACGAAGACCGCCTTGTACTGCTGGCGCAGCTCCTCGATGCTCTCCACGCGCACGCCGGTGCGCAGCTCGACCCCGTGCGCGAGTATGAAGTCCACGTCGCGCTGCAACACGTCCTTGGGCAGGCGGTACTCGGGTATGCCCAGCGCGAGCATCCCGCCGGGGATCGGCTGCTCCTCGAAGACCACCGACTTGCGCCCCATCAGGGCCAGGAAGTAGGCGCAGGTCAGGCCCGCGGGCCCGCCGCCCACGATCGCCACCTCGGCCTCGCCATCCACCGGCGGAGCGAGCGGCTCCCCAACCGCCTCCGCGTTATCAATGGCATAGCGCTTCAGGGCGCGAATCGCCAGCGGCTGGTCAAGCTCCGACCGCCGACAGCGCTGCTCACACGGGTGATCGCACACGCGCCCGCACACAGACACGAAGGGGTTGCGTCGGCGAATGATGTCCACGGCCTGCTCAAGTTTGCCTTCAGCGATTGAGGCTACGTACTCAGGCACGTTGACGCCCGCCGGGCAGGCATGTTCGCAGGGCGCCCACACGAGCCCCTCGCACACGCCCGCGCGGCAGTGTTTCAGGTAGATGTGCTCCTCGTACTCGTCCCGGAAGTACCGCAGCGTCGAGAGCACGGGGTTCGGCGCCGTCTGCCCCAGCCCGCACAGCGAGCTGACCTTGACGACCTTGGCGATCCGCTCAAGTTCGTCGAGGTCCTCGGGTTTCCCCCTGCCCTCGGTGATGCGGGTGACGATGTCAAGCATCTTCTTAGTGCCAAGGCGGCAGGGGACGCACTTGCCGCAACTCTCGGCCTGCACGAACTCCATGAAGAAGCGGGCCATGTCCACCATGCACGTGTTGTCGTCCATGATGATGAGCCCGCCCGAGCCCATGATGGCGCCGATCTCTTTCACCGAGTCGTAGTCAATCGGCATATCCAGGAACTGCGCGGGAACGCATCCCCCCGACGGCCCCCCCATCTGCGCGGCCTTGAACTCCCTGCCGGGCGGGACCCCGCCACCGATGTCAAAGACGATCTGCCGCAGCGTCGCGCCCATCGGCACCTCCACCAGGCCTGTGTTCCGAACCTTGCCCGCCAGGGCGAAGATCTTGGTGCCCTTAGTCCCCTCGGTGCCGACGCTGCTGTACCACTCGGCGCCGTTGAGTATGATGAGCGGCACATTCGCCAGGGTCTCGACGTTGTTGATGTTGGTGGGCTTGCCCAGGTAGCCGTGGGTGGCCGGGAAGGGTGGGCGCGGCCGCGGCATTCCGCGACCTCCCTCCAGCGACGCGATGAGTGCCGTCTCCTCGCCGCAGACGAAGGCGCCCGCTCCCTGACGGATCTCTATGTCGAAGCTGGTGTCCGTGCCCAGGATGTTGTCTCCCAGGAGCCCGGCCGCACGGGCGTCCCCCAGCGCGATCATGGTGTTTTCGACGGCCAGGGGGTACTCCGCGCGCACGTAGATGATGCCGTGTTGCGCGCCGATTGCGTATGCGGCTACGATCATCCCCTCGAGGATGGCGTGCGGAGTGCCTTCCAGGAGGCTGCGGTCCATGAAGGCGCCCGGGTCGCCCTCATCCGCGTTGCATATCAGGTACTTGGGCTGTCCCTCCGACTCCCGGCAGAACCTCCACTTCAGCCCTGTGGGGAAGCCGGCGCCACCGCGTCCGCGCAGGCCCGCGTCCAGCACCTCCTGGACTACCTCATCGGGCGTCATCGCCGTGAGCGCCTTGGCGGCGGCCGCATAGCCGTCCCTGAGGACGTAATCCGCCAGGTCAATCGGGTCCAACTCGCCGTTGTGCTGGAAAACGAGCCGGGTCTGGGCTGCGTAGAACGGCACCTCCGGATCGTGCACGATCTGCTCGCCCGTGGCCGGGTCCACATACAGCAGACGCTCGATCACCTCGCCATTGAGCACCGTACGGTCCAGAATCTCGGGAACATCCTCAGGCTTCACACTGGGATAGAAGAACTTCTCCGGCAAGATGACGACCACCGGCCCCCGTTCGCAGAACCCGTGACAGCCGGTGCGCTTAAGGCCGACGGTCTCTGTCAGGCCCCGTGCCTTGATTTCCGTGGCGAAGGCATCGTACACCTGCGGCGACCCAAGAGCCGTGCAACCCGTGCCCCCGCAGATCGTGATGCACCGTTTCTCCGCGTCGGCGGCGCCTTGGAGATCGGAGCGCCATTGTGCAAGTTCATCTGCCGTGCTGATAGTGCGCATTACTCGCTCTCCCGTCGGTAGCTCCGCAAGATCGCTTCGACGCGCCGCTCGTTCGTTTTCCCGTAGTATGTCCCGTCCACAACCATCACCGGCGCCAGCGCGCACGCGCCGAGGCAGGCGACGCTCTCCAGAGTGAACTGAAGGTCCTCCGTCGTCTCGCCCTCCTCGACGCCCAACTGACGCTTCACCGCAGCCAACACCCGCTTGCCGCCTCGCACATGGCACGCGGTTCCGCGACACACTGTCACGCTGTGCCGACCTCTCGGCTCGAGGTGGAAGCGACCGTAGAAGGTCGCGAGACCGTAGATGCGCGCCCAGGGCAGCCCCGTGTATTCCGCCACCGCCTCCAGCACCTCCGGTGCCAGGTACCCGCAAGCATCCTGGGCCTCGCCTAGCAGCCCGATCAGATCGTCCGTGTCCGGGGGATAGAGCTCGAACACTCCCTCAAGCACCCCCAGGTCTATCTCTATCACTGCAACCTCGGCATTGCTCTCGGCCATCTCAACTCTCCCTATCAGTGGGGCAACGTTGGCGCCAGACGGCTGCCGGAGACGGCTCACCCTGACGCATTAGCACCATCGCTTCTGCGTCCGCCCCGAGATTCCTCTCGGACTTTGTGATTTTTTTCGCAGATGGGTACGTACACAATCACCGACGACACTTGCGGGCGCACCATCCCCTGCATCTGCCGTCGGTAAGCAGCAGGTCACACGCACTCCACGGATCTGATCAGCCGCTCTCTACTTACCATCCGTCATTATACCACAATGACGCGTTCGCTTGGTAGCTCATTTCGCAAGCCAGTTCGTCCGCGTCTTGCCGCTCCCGACTCCCGCTCGCGCTGCTGGTCCCTGCCTTCGCGTCATTCGATCACCTTACACGCGCCCAGGAAGTCCTCGGAGGTCGCTGTATGTCCCAGCAGCATCTCCGTCTCCAGGATGGCGGCATTCGTCAGCCCGAAGTCCGCCAGCGTGCTATGCGCCTCGATCGCGGTTGTGCAGTCACGCAGCAAGATGATGTTGTAGCCGCGCCGGCTCATCGCCCGTGTCCCGTAGTCGCGCCCGGGCACACACATATTCGCCGCGAAGCCGCAGTAGATAAGGTGCACGATCCCGCAATGCCGACACAGCCGGTGAAGCTGGTCGCCCGTCGCGACCACGAAGTCGCCCGCCCCGGGCTTCAGGCAGCCCACGATCTTCCGCTTGTCCATCTGCTTCTCACGCCACTCGTCCAGCGCCGGCTCGAGCGGCTTGGCGAACTGCTCGTAGGCGCCCTCGTGCTTGCGGAACTCCTCGGGCGGCCATGCCTGCGGCTCCGCCTCGGCCCCGAACAACTCCCCATCCGAGGCGTAGCGCACCCACTGAGGGTACTTCTTGGCAGTGGGCGGCGAGGGCGCATGAATGACGGTGATCCCCACCTCCCGGCACGCCTCTGCCACCGGCCCGATGCGCTCCCGGCAGATCGCATCGGTTCGCTCCAGGTGGCTGACAATGGGGTGGAGGTCCCAGCAGTCAACCATCACCAAGCCGCTCTCCCCGGTCTTCATCGTCCAGTCCTGGAACGCGTGCTGGAAGTTGCTCTCGACGTACTCGACGCCCGGGTCCACCGAGTGACGGTAGTAACGTACTCTCAGCGATATGTCAGCCATCTGCCAACCCTCCCTGCCCGATCGTGATCCTGCCTTCGCTTCGCCGTGACGTTCGCGACCGCACCGTCCTCCTCCTCCCCCCCAAAGCCGTTCGTACGTCGGAGCTTTTGCTCCGACTCCGTCGTGCGTAGGTCGCGCTTCCCAAGCCTGTCCCACTTCGCTTCAGAGCGCCGTCCTACCCGTGCGCAGGTCCTACTGCGCATCACGGCGAACTATCTCTCGGTGATCACAATGAAGTCAGCCGCCCTTGCCTCCTGCGTCGTGGCACTCAGCCTGGCTGCTACCGCGGCCGCCGAAACCCTCACGCTTGCCGCTGGCGGCAAGCCAGCCACGACCATCGTCGTTCCCGCCGAGGCCGATGAGCATGTTCAAGCCGCCGCGAGCGAGCTTCAGCAATACGTCGTGAAGCTGGTCGGCGTCGAGTTGCCGATCGTAGCTGACGACGCCGAACTGAACACCCCGGCCATCTTCGTCGGCCCCTGTCGGCAGGTCCAGGGGGGCGACTTGCCTCCGGCGGATGCCAACATCGAGAGCTACGCCATCCGCGTGCGCGATGGCAGTCTCATTCTCGTCGGCCGCCAGTGGTACGGCACCGAGTTCGCGGTCTACTCTTTCCTGGAGGATGACCTGGGCATCCGCTGGTTCGTTCCCGGGCCGCTGGGCGAGCACATCCCCGAGCGCGAGCAGGGCGAGCTGACCGTCGAGGTCAGCTCGCGCGTCGTGGAGCCCGACTTCTCGCCGCGCATCTGGTCCGGCAATCACTTCTTCCCTGAATGGGGCCGATGGAACCGCCACAACAAGGTCAGCATCACTAACGAGCTGCCCTGGCGGCAGTTCCAGAACAACACCTACCGCGTCTTCCCCGCAGACAAGTACGCCGACGAGCACCCGGAGTACTATCCGCTGATTGGCGGCAAGCGCTGGATTCCCGCCGATGACAGTTACCGCTACTGGCGCCCTTGCGAGAGCAACCCGGAGGTCATCAACGCCACCGTGGAGTACGCGCGCCGCTGGCTCGACGCGCACCCCACGGCAAATGGCTTCTCCGTGGGGATGGACGACATCTCCCACCTCTGTCACTGCGACCGCTGCATCGCGCACGACCCCGATCCTGAGGCCCACAAGCGGCGCGAGTACTCAGACCGCCACTACTGGTTCGTCAACACCCTCGCCCGCGAGCTGGCGAAGACCCATCCCGACAAGTACATCGGCACCCTCATCTACTCCATCGCCCGCAAGCCACCGAGCACGATTGACACGCTTGAGCCCAACGTCTTCGGGTTCATCACCCAGTGCGAGGCCGAGTGGTGGCGCGAGGGGCTCCGCGAGGAGGACATGGCGCTGACCAAGGAGTGGCGCCGCCGCTGCCGGCACCTGTGCCGATACACCTACTGGGGCCTGGGCTGGGTCACGCCGCGCTACTTCCCCCACTACATGGCCGAGGCCCTCAAGTTCGACCACGACCTCGGCTTCCACGGCATCTATGTCGAGGTTTATACCAACTGGCCCAACACCGGGCCGATGATCTGGGCCGCCGGCAAGCTGTTCTGGGACGCCTCCCTCGACATTGACGAACTGCTCACCGAGTTCACGGACAATATGTTCCTGGAGGCCGCGCGCGAGATGGCGGCGTACTATGACTACCTCGAAGAGACCTGGAAGGGCGGCCATCCGGGCCGCGCGACATGGGGTCATCGCCGCCTCTCCACCCAAGTCTGCTCGATGACCGTCGAGCAGCTTGATGAGTGCGAGCGACTGCTGGCCGTCGCCCTCGCCGGGGCCACCACTCCCGTCGTCAAGGAGCGCATCGAGATAGTGCAGCGCGGCCTGCGCTACGGGAGCTTCCTCATCCGCGCGCGGGCGCGCTCCCAGGCGCTGATCGCGGCAACAGTCGCAGATGAGGCCTCCGCCCGGGAGACGGTCACTACGATCGCCGAGATACAGAAGCTCGTCGGCGACCGAGCGCGATACTGGGACGAGCTGCTCGCGGGCAACGACTTGGCCGCTCAGAACTTCCAGGCGCTCAACAACTTCTACTTCAAGGGCCACATCCCCGCCGAGCAGGTCGAGGGCGGACTGGCCACAGGCCTGTGCAAGCTCCTGGGCTGGTACGAACAGAACGCCCCCGACCGGCTGGCTGAGGTGACAGAAGCGCTCAGGCGCGAGGCCGACGACCAGGTCACGGCCATGCTGGACGCCTGGAGCTACATCGCGCGAGAGAGCCCGGACAATCTCCTTGCGAACCCCGGCTTCGAGCAGACCGGCGACGACCGGCGACAGCCCGAGATGGACTGGACCACCGACGGTGCGCCTCCGGGCTGGTCCACGTGGCACCGGCCGGGCCGGGAGACGCGCTTCGAACCCGTGCGCGACGCTCGCGAGGCCAAGCTGGCCGCCAGCATCGCAGACGCCTCCTCAGCCTGCTACCTTCAGAACGTCGAAGTGACCCCCGGCGAACGCTACCTCTGCCAGCTCTGGGCCAGGCGCGAGCCGGCAGATGACAGGAGCGAGGTCCGTCTGGCCATCCGCTGGCGCACCCCGAAGGGCTCCTGGTATCCTGACAGCAGCAACGACCGGAGCGTGCAGCTACAGCCCGGCCTGCCGGGCTGGCAGCCGCTCTACGTGCTGGTGACAGCACCGGAGGAGGGAGGGCGTCTGGTCTTCATGTGCTCCGTCACCGGCCAGGATGAGCAAACGGCCGCGTTCTTCGACGACTGCGCCCTCTACCGCATTCCTGCCGCGCAGGCCACTGTCAACGACTAAGACCGCCCTGCCAGGCTCCTCCCGTGCCGGGGGACGCCCGGCCTGCGTGCGCTGAGATGGCTTGTCGGTATTGCAATATGCGGCACAATCGTGTACAATGCGCGCACCATCGGGGGGAGAGTTGCTGTGCCAGAGAGACGAGCTGCGAAGGGAGGTTGTGACCGGCGCACACACCTTGAGGCTTCCGCACCGGCTGTGACATACCAGGCCAGCGAGCGGCGTGTCGTAGCCGGTGCTGGAAAGATGCGAGACGGACACCGGACTAACGATCGAAGCACTGGGAGGCAGTAACGATGCAGAGACGAGTGTCGGTGTGTATCGTTCTGGTAGTACTGGCGACGTTGGCGGCGGCCCCTGTCTGGTCGCAGGGCGCGGAGACCTACGCTGTGGCGCATCTCTACGCCTTGCCCGCCGCCACGACCGCCCGTCTCTTCGGCATGGGCGGCATCGTATCTTGTATGCACGACGTCGGCTTCGCCAATCCCGCCTTTGCCGGAGCCCTCGACAGCCCCGCCGCTGGACTGCGTTATTCGGTCACTGACTTCGATGCCGGCCTCAAGCTGACGGCCGAGGCCGGCTGGGTGGCCATGCCCCTGGCGGAGGGGGGCCAAGGCATCCAACTCGTCGGTTGTCACCTGAGTTCAAACATGGGCCCTGTCAATACGCCCACCGGGGCCCTCCGGGCCACCATCAGCGAGAATGACCTGGCCATGCACTACGGCCGCCGGGTCGGCGAGCGATGGCTGTTCGGCCTGGGCCTGTCCCCGGTGTCGCACACGACGACGAACCTGTACAATCCGCTCGACGGCTCGCTCATCATGCACCTCGACAGCAAGGTGGACTTCGGGTGCCGGCTCGGCGCGCTCTATGAGTACGAGCCCGGTAGCTTGGCCGGCCTCGTCTACGACAGGTACACCGAGGACGTCAATATGACCTCCGTGCTGCTGCCGGCGCCGATGGCCCTGGAGTTCACATCGAGCTGCCTGTTCCTGGGCGTGTCCAGGCAGCTCAACGAGCGCGTCGTGGGCGCCATCGAGTGGGGTGAACTGCGCTCGAAGAGCGGCAGCATGAAGACCAGCACCTCTGGACTCCGAGCCGGCATCGAGTACGCCGCCACGGACGAGCTGGCGACCCGGATCGGGGTCAACGACGGCAGCCCGGCGCTGGGCCTGGGCTACCGTGCGAAGGGCTGGTGCGCCGACTACGCCTACCTGCACGACTGGAATGAGGATGCGGTGGGCGCTGTACTGGGGGGCTCAGACACCCACCAGATCGAGGCGATTGTGACCTGGTGATCCTGGCTGGACGGGATGAGATCGGCAATGGCGCCGGGCATCGGCAACCTGAAGAAGCGAGCGGTGATAACCGGCCTTGGGGTGGTGGCGCCCAACGGCATTGGCAAGGACGCCTTCTGGGAGGCCGTGGTAGAGGGTCGTTCGGGGATAGACTGGGTCAGGTCATTCGACGCCTCCGATTTGTACTGCCAGGTCGCCGGCGAGGTCCGAGACTTCGACCCCACGGACTACATGGACGCGCACGACGTGCGCAGGTCCGGGCGCTTCGTGCACTTCGCCATGGCGGCGTCGCGGCTGGCCGTGGAGGATGCGGAGATTGATCTGACCAGGCTGGACCCGTTTCGTGTCGGCGCCATCGTAGGCAGTAGCGTTGGCGCCAGCGGGAACATCGCCGACGACGTCTATGCCACGTATTACGCCAAGGGCCCGAGGGCGTGCGGCGCGCTCGACCACGTGCTGCTGGCGCCACACACGGCCACCGCGTACGTGACGATCGCCTTCGGGATGAAGGGGCCCAACGCTTCTACGGCCACGGGATGCTGCGCCAGCCTGGAAGCCATTGCATCGGCCCGCGACATACTGCGCAGCGGCCAAGCGGATGTGATGGTCGTCAGCGGCACTGAGGCGTGCGTGAGCCGGTTCGGGATGTCCCTGCTGTGCAGGACGAACGTGCTGACGCACCGCAACGAGGAGCCCAGGAAGGCCTCGCGCCCGTACGACGCGACGCGCGATGGTCTGGTGCTGAGCGAAGGCGCAGGCGCACTAGTGGTGGAGACCGCCGAGCATGCCCTGGGCCGCGGCGCGCACATCTACGCCGAGGTCTGCGGCTTTGGCTCGACGACCGAGGGAACGCACCTGGTTGTCCCCGACGCCAGCGGGATCGAGCTCGCCAGCGCATTCCGCGCGGCGCTGCTTGATTCGAGGCTGGCGCCCGAGGAAATAGACTACGTCTGTGCCCACGGCATCGCCAACCGGGACTACGACATCGCCGACACGCGGGCGATCAAGCAGGTTCTCGGCCCTAGGGCGTACAACATCCCGGTGAGTTCGATCAAGTCAACGACCGGCCAGCCGTTCGCGGCCGGCGGGGCATGGCAGGCGGCCGTGGCCTGCATGAGCATTCAGACCAACACCGTGCCGCCCACCACGAACTACGGCACGCCCGATCCTCAGTGCGACCTCGACTACGTGCCTAACAAGGCTCGCAGCGTTCGCGTTAACGCGACCATGATCAACTCGCACAGTTTCGGCGGAACGCACGCCGCGCTGATACTTCGGGCCTTTGATGAGCACCTGGGCGCGCGGAACTGAGATCCGGGCGGCGGACTCGGACAGACGAGGGCGTCGGTCCCACTATGCGTCGGCCGATAGGACAGGTGCCCTCACCTGTCGACTCACCTAATAGCTAATAGCTGTTGAGGGCTGCGTTAGCTACCTGAGTGCAGGGCATCCCCGAAGGTGGGGAGAGGAGTGCGCCTTGGAACTCAATGAGATCGCGCTGGCGATAACGGCCACTGCGGCCGTGTCCCTGGGATTGGCGGTCTACCGGCGAGCGCCGGACCGCGTGTGGAATCGGTTATTCGCTATCCACGCCACCGGTGGTGGGGTCTGGACCATCTGCAACTTCCTGCTAGAGATCGCCGACGACCCTGTGGAGGCAGGTATCTGGCTGCGCGTCTCTCATCCGGTTGTCGCAGCCGTGATCTGCACGTGCGTTGACTTCGCCTGGACCTTCCCCGAGCGTATTGACTACGTCGAGTTCAGACGCAGGGCAGTGCTGTATGCCATCGGCTGCCTCTTCGGCACGATTGCCCTGCATCCAAGCTTGTTCCATTCGATAACGATCGAGCCGGATATGGTTAATATCGCCTACGGTTGGCCCTTCGTGCTCTTCGGCCTGTTCACCGTAGGTACGCTGGGGTACGCCGACGTGGTGCTTTTCCGCAAGGCCCTCAGGCTCCGCGGGGTCCAACGGGTGCAGGTAACCTACGTGCTCGGGGGGCTGATCGGCAGTCACCTAGTGGCCTGCATCACGATAATCATAATCCCACAGGTGTGGGGCACCACCGCCTACAGCGGCTGGGGGGCGGGCGGGTATATCCTGACGCTGGTGGGGATGGCGTATGCGATCGGCAAGCACCGGCTGATGCGCCCGGAGGTGGCGCTACGCCGTGCGCTGAGCTACGCCCTCGCCGCCGGCATAGCCTTGGGCACGGCTGCCGTGGCACTGCACGCGGCCCCGAGCTATCTTGAGCGGCAACAGGTGTCGGTTCTGATCACCTACGCACTGGCGAGCCTGATCACAGGCCTGCTGATCGTGATGGTACACGAACGGCTGAGACACCGCCTGGAGCATGTCTTCTCCCCAGAGAGAGAGCGTGCGGCGGCGCGAAGTGATACTTCGAGGGCGATCCTGCGCACTCTGGATGTGACCGAGCTTCTGCGCCTGGTAGCGAGGTCTTTGTATGAGGCTCTCGACCCGCTGCATGTGAGCGTATACCTTAGGGACTCAGAGACGAGCTTCTATCGTCTGCGGGCGCACCACCCCCAGCAGCCGTCGGACCAGGGCGACTTGCAGTCGGCGTTAATCCCGCCACACAACCTCGTGGTGCGGGTGCTCGCTGAGGACAGCTCCCTGCTGTCCAGGGACCATGTCCTGCGTTTCCGACCCCTTGAGGGAGCGAAGCCGCTGGCCGCGGAGATGGACAAGCTCGACGCGCATCTCGTAGCACCCATGGTCTGGGAGGACGAACTGATCGGGCTGGTGGTAGTCGGGGACAAGCGCTCGGATGACATGTACAGCGGCGAGGAAATTGGCTATCTGGCTCAGATGATTCCTCAGGCTTCCCTCGCACTCCAAAACGCGGAGCTGTACGCCCAGACCGCCCGGCTGAAGGACTTCAGCGAGAGCGTCCTCCAGGACATGGACAATGCGGTGGTGGTCGTGGATGGCACCGAACGTATCGTCGTCTTCAACCCGACCGCCGAGCGGTTGTTCGACGTCCCCGCCGCAGAGGCCATCGGTAGATCGTTGGCGATACTGCCGCAGGCCCTGGCCGACTGCATTAACAACTCCCTGAGCAGCGGCATAAGTCGGGGACAGTCACCTCAGGTGACTGCCCCCCATTTCGAGATCGTGCGCGACGATGGGACCCATGTGCCGCTGGCTTGCAGCGCGTCGCCCATTGGCAAGGACCCGGACCAGGCGGGCGCCGTGGCGGTCATCAGCGACTTGAGCCTGATGAAGGAGCTTGAGCGCGAGCGGCAGGAGGCTGAGCGACTTGCCCTCATCCGAGTGATCTCGGCGGGGATGGCCCACGAGATTCGCAACCCGCTGGTGGCCATCCGCACCTTCACCGAGCTTGCGCCCAAGCGGCTCCAGGACCCCGACTTCAGGTCGAACTTCCTGACTGTCGCGCAGCAGGAGATCAACCGCATTGACAAGCTCGTCTCCGACCTGCTCACGCTCTCCAAGCCGGCGGACGCGGTCGTGCAGGAGGTAGACCTCAAGCTGATCTGCGAGGGGGTACTTCGCTCGACCTCCGCCCGCGCCGAAGCCAGCGACCTCAGCCTACATATGCAAGCCGAGAAGCTCGGCGGCAAGCCGGAGGGCGACGCGTCCAGAGTTCAGCAAGCGCTGATGAACCTGGTGACCAACGCCATCGAGGCGGAGCCCCCGGGCGGCGAGATAGGGATAGCGATCGAGCGGGCGACAGATGACGAGGGAACGGCGGTCGTGCGGGTCAGAGTGCACAATCCGGGCAGCTACATCGCCCCAGAGCATATCGAGGAGATCTTCCGGCCCTTCTTCAGCGACAAGCCGAAGGGCACCGGCCTGGGTCTCGCGATCTCTCAGACGATAGTGGAAGAGCACGGAGGCAAGCTCTCGGTGGTCTCGACCGAAGAGACCGGCACCGAGTTTGTCGTCCAGCTTCCGTTGCAGCAAGCGAAGGTGGCAGCGGCCACCGCCGGAGAGCACCAGCCATGATGGTAGTTCTGCTCGTGGACCTGAGCCAGCACTGGGCCCAGGAGTTGCGCAAGCGCCTGGCCCACCCAGCCGAGGGCTTCCCCTCGGCCGTGATCCTGGACGGCGCCGACCCGGCCAGAACCCTTGAGCTGCTCGGGTCTGTGCCCGCCGACATCGTCATCACCCAGATGCTCTCCCTCACCTCGCTCGGGATAGCGGCTCTCGAACAGATGAGGAGCCAGGCGCCGGAGGCCGTCTTCGTCTGCATCGCCCCCAAAGAGGTCAGCGAGAAGGTGCGCGCCGACGAACTGCCCGCGCCGGACCTCTGGCTCCGACCGTCGGACTCGCAGGCCGCCTGGGACACGATGATCGGCCACGCTGTGGACAAGGCAGCCCTCAGAGCCGAGCAGATGGAGCTGGCCGGTGCAGTCGCACGGAGGGGCCGGGCTTCAGCCCGGCCCGCGCAGAGGCCGGAGCCCGCCCCACAGACAGAGGCGCCGGCGATAGACGTGTTCCGCCGCCTGATGAGCGGCTTTACCGGCGGCTTCGATCTGGACCATCTCTGGAACGCTTACGTGGACGCCGCGACTCAGTTCGTCCAGTGCGCGACCTACTGCCTGCTCTGGGAAAGGACAGTGGCGAGTAACGGCAGGAACGACAGTCGCGAGTCGCAAGTAGCGAGCAAAGGCAAGGGAGAGGGCCGTGAGGCGTTACTCGCCACTCGCGACTCGCAACCCGCAACGGCCTGTTACACCGTCTACGCCGAGCGCGGCGTGCCTGCCGAAATCGCAGAGAGCGCCAAGCTGCTCTCCACCGATGCCCTGCCGACCTGGTGCCGCCGCAACCGGCGGGTGGTCACAGCGGCGGAGCTGCCGGACTGGCCGGACCGGCCCACGGCAGTGGCCGTCAAGCGCGAGCTTGACCTCTTCTGCGGCCAGGTGGCGGTGCCACTGATAGTCAGGGGGCGTCTCGCCGGCATCATCATCATAGGCGAGAAGGTGCTCGGTGAGGGGTACTCGGCCGGCGAGCTTCAGACCCTCTTCGCTATGTCCAACTACGTCTCCCTGGCGGCCGAGAGCATCGAGCTGCACCAGGAGCTGGAGCGGGCCAAGGCCTACACCGATCGCATAGTGCAGGCGATGAGCGCCGGGCTCATTACGCTCGGGCCTGAGGAGCGCATCAGCCTGTGCAACCCGTACGCAGCGCAGGTCCTGGGGCTGGAGCAGGACGAGGTTGAGGGCGCCGACCTGCGCGCCCTTCCCTCGCCCCTGGGGGACTATCTGTACGCCGCGCTCCAGTCGGCGGACAACGCTATCTCGGCCCAGGAAGTGAGCATCCAGGGCGGCAAGCTTGCCCTGCGGGTGAGCACCTCGGCGCTGGTGGATGATGCCGGCAACATCCTGGGGAGCGTCATGTTGCTGGACGATGTGACCGCCGAGGTGGAGCTGACCAGGGAACGAAGCCGGAGCGAGCGCCTGGGCGTGCTCACGCGCATCGTCGGCCGCATCGCCCATGAGGTGAAGAACCCGCTCACGGCCGTCAAGACCTACGCCGAGCTGATAGGCGAGCGCGGCCCGGACAAGGACCTGGCGCAGTTCTGGTCGCGCACCGTTACACCGGAGATAGACCATCTCGACGAGCTGCTCAACAACCTGGTACGCATGGTGGAGCAGCCCGAGCCCAACTTGCAGCCCGCACGCATCGAGGACCTCATCACCGAGGCGGTCAGCCAGATCACCCACCGGGAGAATCAGGGACAGTCACCTGAGGTGACTGTCCCCCCCACGCTCTTCGAGGTTGAGATCGCCGAGGACCTACCCGCGGTGAGCGTGGACCCGCGGCCCACCAGGGACGCCCTCGGCTACCTGCTGCGTTACGTGGCGGGGCTCGCCGGGACCGAACCTTTCCGCGTTCACATCCGCGCGGCGCGGGGCAGTCAGGATGGCAGCGCCGTCCAGGTCACGATGCAACGGGTGAGCGGGGTCAGCGCCACCACGGGCAGCTTCGAGCCTGACGCGATCTTCGACCCGCTCTATGTCATGGAGCACCCGGAAGCTGACCTGAGGCCCGTGATCGGCCAGAAGATCATCACCAGCCAACACGGCAGTGTCGAGGCCGGGTGCGAGAACGGCCGCGTGACGATGAGCGTCCTGTTGCCGACGACATCCGACTGACGAAAACGTCAGTGGTGAGTAGCGAGTAAGCGCCCTTCGGGCGCAGAAACGAGAGCAAAGACAGTTGCGAGTAGCGAGAAACAACAAACGACAACAGCCGTGGGCCGTTACTCGC
>CBFDBV010000042.1:0-16537 GCA_965603135.1 uncultured bacterium | reverse complement strand
GAGAAGGAGGGCAGTCAGAGCGGGCCGCTGCTGCATTTCGTGAACGCCATCGCCGAGGACATCAAGGACGACTACCCGCACATCATCATTGACACCCTGGCCTACCAGTACACCCGCAAGCCGCCCCTGCATGTGAGGCCCGCGCCGAACGTGGCGGTGCGCCTGTGCAGCATCGAGTGCTGCTTCATCCACCCCCTGGAGACGGATCCATACAACGCGAGCTTCGTGGATGACATCAAGGGCTGGAACCGCATCTGCGACCGGCTGCACATCTGGGACTACGTCATCAACTACGCGCACAGCATCTGCCCGTTCCCGAACCTGTACGTGCTCAAGCCGAACATCAACTTCTTCATCAACAACGGCGTCACGGGCATCTATGAGGAGGCCTGCTACTTCACCAAGGGCTCCGAGCTCCAGGAGCTGCGCAGCTATGTGATGGCGAAGCTCCTCTGGGACCCCAGCTATGACGCCGACCAGGCGATTGACGAGTTCTGCGCGGCCTACTACGGCGCGGCCGGCGACCACGTGCGGCAGTACATCAACCTGGTGCACGAGTCGGCGCAGAGCATCCCGGATATGCACGTGCGCATATACTCGCCGCCGAGCGTGGGCTACCTGACGCCCGAGGTCCTGGCCAAGTCCTGCGAGTTGTTCGATCAGGCCGAAGCGGCCGTGAAGGATGAGAAGGAACTCTTGCACCGCGTTCAGGTGGCGCGACTGCCCATTATGTACGCGCAGATCGCTCTCGCGACGGGTGGGGCCTTCGTCGAACGTGGGGACAAGCTGGTGCAGGAGGGCGGCACGGATGTGACCGCACTGGCCGAGCGGTTCGAGAAGATCGCGCGCGCCGAAGGCGTCACGCGCGTGCGCGAGGGCGGGCCGCTGAAGACCCTCGATGCCTGGCTGGAGGCGCTCCCCCGCCGGCCGAAGGAGCTGCAAATCCAGCGACTGAAGAGCCCAACCCTTGAGATGGCCGTCCTGCCGGAGCTTGGCGGGCGCATCTGGCGGCTGAAGCTCTTGCCCGCAGGCCGCGATCTCCTGCAGCTTGCGGGCAGTGAAGGTGCCTGGCAGCCCGAGGCGAGCGGCTACGAGGAGTACAGC
This sequence comes from uncultured bacterium, assembly GCA_965603135.1. GTDB lineage: Bacteria > Armatimonadota > Zipacnadia > Zipacnadales > UBA5352 > CBFDBV01. The sequence goes on along the minus strand of CBFDBV010000042.1, from coordinate 15,433 downwards.
GAGAGCGGCTATCGCTCCCCAGGCTGGAACGAGGCATACGCGGTGAAAGACAAGAGCGACCGGGCCATCACGTTGGAAGCGAACCTCGGCAACGGCCTGCGCCTCACCCGAACCATCGAGCTTGATCCAGAGAAGCCCCTCGTGAGGCTCACCTCAACTGTCACGAACATCTCGAACGCCGAGCGCAAGGCGTCCCTCCGCGTCCATCCTCAATTCGCCGTCGAATCCACGCAGACCGTAAGCGTCCGGATTCTCCAGCAAGACGGCACCTGGCGGGTCATCGGCCTGGCGAACCCCGACGATCCGCTGGCGGAGAAGGAGGTCTGGCTGCGCGGCGACAAGGTGCCGGCGGGCGCGTGGGCGGTAGTTGACGAGGCGGCCGACCTGGCGATCCTCAACCGCGTGGCGCGCCAGCAGCTTGGTCAGTGCTTGCTCAACTGGAACGGGCAAGCCTCCCGCGTGAACCTCGAGCTGTACTCGCCCGAGGGCAAGCTGGCGCCCGGCGAGGCCATCACCATTGAGCAGACATACGAGGTCATTCAGCCCGCCTCTGAGCTGCCGACAGGCTGAGAGGCCTCGATGCGCGGGCTTCGGGCCTGACAAAGGGTAACGCAATGCGCATCTCTGCGCTCCAGCAAGCTCAGACTGCTGACGTGGCCGCGCTGTGGAACGAAGCGGTGCAGGCTCAGGGACAGCGCTACGAGGAGCATCGCCTGTCGGTTGAGCGGCTGGCGGAGATCACCCGCGACGAGAACTTCCTGGCGTCCGGCGCTCTGGTCGCCACCGACCGCGGCGGAGTAGTGGGCTTCGCGCTCGGGTATGTTCAGAAGGTTGACTTCCGCCGGGTGGGCAACCTGGAGGGTATGCCGGGGCGGTTGGCGGGAATAGCGGTGGAGCCCGGGCACTGGCGTCAGGGGATCGGCAGCAAGCTCCTGGAGGCTGTAGAAGTCGCCCTCGCGCAGGCAGGTAAGACAGCGGTGTCTTTCGAGGCTTTCCGCATGCCCGTGTGCCTGCTGCGCGGCGCGTGTGTGGATACTGGACCGTATCGGTTTCTGCTGGCGTGCGGCTACCGGCCGCTGGCTCACGAGCTTCGCCTACGCAACGATGTGGAGCAGTTCGAGCTTACTGCCGAGATCAAGGAGCGGCGGGAGAAGCTATGCCGCGAGGGCGTCGAGTACAGGTTCTACGAGCCGGAGGACCGCGAGGAGCTGCTGGCGTTTATGAATCGGCATTTCGCGGGTGGATGGCACGTCAGCATCGAACGTGCAACTGAGGGGCCCAGCCCGGCGAAGGTGCTGATGGCGCTCGCAGATGGCCGGATAGTCGGCTTCATGGGGCCGTTTCACGTGAGCGGGCGCGGCGAGCCCGGACACTTCGGCAGCCCGGGCGTGGCTCCCGACTTTCGCGGCCGCGGCATCGGCAAGGTCATGCTTCACCTGGGTCTCGACTATCTCAAGAGTGCGGGCGTCAGCGAGACCACCTATGGCACTGGCGTAACGAACCCCGCGCGGTTCATCTACTTCGACTCTGGCGCGGAGCTCGTCAGCATCTTTTGCACGAACTTCCACAAGTCCCTGGGTTAGCCGCCTTCGGTGTGCCAGGTGAAGGGGATCTCGGGGTCGAAGGGGTCGCGGCGTAGCTCGTCCGGGTCTTCGCGGTTGTAGTGGCGCGTGGGGACATTGAGCGTCACGGCAATCTCGGCGCCCAGCGCCGTGAAGCCGTGCCAGACCAGCAGCGGTATCTGTATGAGCACCGGGTTGAGTTCGCCCGCGATCACCGCCTGCGCCTCCCCCTTGGTCGGCGAGTCCGGCCTGTCATCGTACAGGCCGATCTTGGCGTTGCCGCGGATGACGCAGAAGTTGTCGGTCTGATGCTCGTGGCAGTGCCAGGCCTTGACCACGCCCGGGAAGCACGCCGAAACGTAGACCTGCCCGAAGCCCAGGAAGTGCTCGTCGTCGTCGCGCAGGATCTCCATCACGTACCCGCGCTCGTCCAAGTGACGCGTGAGCTGCTTGACAACCACGCCATCTATCATCTGCGGTCACCTCGGCCGTTATTCGTAGTCGTTGGCCGTCGTTAGCCGTCGTTAGCTGTCGTTATCGGCATTTGCACCCCGATGGCGTGTCGCCCGAACTGCTCCAGGGCGAGCTGCGTCAGGTCCTCCTTGGTTATCGCCGCTACGCGCTCTGCATAGTGCTGCGACGCGCCACTGCCACCGAGGGCCTCGTAGCGGCAGAGATGCAGCGCCGCTTTCGCAGGGCTGGCGTACTCCAGCGCCTCCTTGTTTGTGAGCCTCTTGCGGGCCCGCGTCATCTCCTCGTCGGTCACTGACTGTGTGCGCAGCGCCAGCAGTTGGCGAAGCAGGCCCCTGCGCGTCCGTTCGATCGCCGAGGGCGAGCACAGGGCGTGTACCGCCAGGAAGGGCTGCCTGGAGACGGGGACCGACAGGGCCTTGACGGGGTAGTGCTCGGCCAGTATCCGGGAGGGGATGGCCAGCCCCAGCGCCTGCAGCAGCGCCCGGTCGCGCTCCAGCCGGCCCCCGGGACCCCTCACTAGCTGCGCGACCAGGTCACCCACCACGTACCCGTCCGTGCCGAAGGCCGGAAGCGGCACTCCCACGATCATTGAGGCCTGCCCCAGATCCTCGCTGCTGCCGACCGCGACCACTGAGTCCTCCGGGAGCGGCGGCAAGTCTCCGGTCAGCGGCGGATCCCGCTTGGGGAGGCCGCCGAAGGCCGCCTCAACAGCGGCTGCGATCTCGGCCGGGGCCAGGGGCGCTACCACGCACACCACCGTGTTCGAGGCCACGTACTGCTCGGCGTGCATAGCCGCAAGGTCCGCCGGGGTCACCTCGGCCAGCGTCTTGGGCTCGCCCTGGAGGGCGCCGGCCATTGGCCCTGAGCCGTAGAACGCCTCCTTGAACAGCTCGAAGGTCGTCTGCAAGGGCGTTCTGTGGGCCGCATCGTACGTTCTCTCCACCAGCTCGCGCGCTTTCCCCAGGTGCTCCTCATCCAGGGGCGGCTCGAAGAACGCCTGCGCGACAACCCTCAGCGCGAGGTCGAGTTCGTTGACGTTCGCTGAGAAGATGCCCTCGATCAGCTCGTAGTCGGCGTTCACCGAAAGCCCGTGCGAGGGGTGAACGCGCGCGGAGCGCAGCTCCCTTGTCTCGGCGATCTCGGCCTTCCCCGCGGACAGAATGACCTGGAGCAGGAGGGCTCGCGTGCCCTGTTTGCCCTGTGCCTCGTCGGCGGCCGCGACCTTGACCACCAGCGCAACGCCGGCGACCTCTGTTGACATATTCTGCACCGCGAGCGCCGTCAGCCCGTTGTCGAGCACCACGCGGCTGCTGGGCGCGGTCGCCTCAGCGGCGGCCATCCCGATGATCGCCGCACAGATGACTATCCCCGCGCGAAACGGCAGAGAACGGCGGCTGACGACCGCGAACGACGGCGAACGACCGCCAACAGCCACGGCTGTTGCCCCCGTCATCGTTCGCCGTTGTCTAGACCCTGTTTCAGAACCCACCGTGGGGCGGGCTTCCAGCCCGGCACTGCCGTTCATGGAGGTTCTGAAACCGCTTCTAGTGCTCATTCCCTGTTGCCTGCCATTTCAGCAGCCGTTGCCGTTGTTGTCGTTCCCCATTGCCTGTTGCCCATTTCATCCCCCGTAGCTTCGGCGAGGGGGGATGCCCATCCCAGTTCGCCCCTTCGGGGCTTCGAGGGACAAGTTGCCCACCGCCCGCCGTTAGCCTCCCGCGTGTCGCCCGGCTGCGCCTCGGGTCGGACAATGATCAACGTGTAGAGATCGGGCACGAGGTACTTGCGGGCCACCCGTTGCAGGTCGGCGGGAGTGACCTGGTTCACCTCGCCAATGTAGTCAATCGCCACCTGATGGGTCGCGATGGCCTCGTAGAAGCCCAGCGAGCCGACCTGATCGCTGTAGGCCTCGTTGCTGAACGCGTAGGCGGCCCGCAGCAGACGCTTGGCCTCCGCCAGCTCCTCCTCCGCGACCTGCTCATCCCCCAGCCTCTGGATCTCGGCCAGGATCGTGCTGCGCACCTCGCGCTCGCTGTCGGGCTTGGTCAGCGCGGTGATGACGAACAGCCCCGGATAGCGCTGGGTGAGGAAGTCCACCGTGGACATCAGCGCCAGGCCCTTGTCCTCGAGGGCCTGGTAGAGCCTCCCCGACTTGCCCTCGCCCAGGATGGTGTAGATGAGGTCCATCGCCCACACGTCGGCCGGTTCGCCTATGCCGGGCGCGTGCCATGCGAAGGTAACGATGGTGGTGTCGCTCTCGCGCGTCTCCACGACCTTCCTGCTGCTGGTGAGCCTGGCCTCCGGGGGTGGGTCCGTGAAGTCCAGCGGGGCCCTGGGCCGCTGCCCGAAGAGTTCGCCCACCTGTTGGGTGAGCGCCTCCGGGTCCAGGTCTCCCACCACGATCAGGGCCATGTTGCCCGGCACGTAGAAGGTCTCGTGGAAGTCCTGGAGCTCTTCCAGGGTCAGGTCCGCCGCCTGCTCCGGCGTGCCGCCGACTCCCCTGCCGTAGGGGTGCTGCTTGAAGGCGTTGCTCCAGATGGCGTGCGCCAGCATCCCCTCGGCGTTTGCCAGCCGATCCATCAGCTCTCGCATTACCACGTTGCGTTCGCGCGTGACCGCCGCCACCGTGAGTTCCGGTTCGAAGACCGCCGCCGCCAACATCTCGGCGACCTGCCCGAGATACTGGCTTGCGACAGTCACATCAATGTGGGTGAAGTCGCGGGTGGTGGCCGCATTGACGTATCCGCCGAGCGCCTCTATTGCGGGTCCGACCGTCTGCTCATCGCCTCTGACGGTGGCCTCGAACAGCAGGTGCTCGAGCAGATGCGCCACGCCGGCGTTCTCGTCGGTCTCGCAGAAGGACCCGGCCCTCACATACAGCCCGACTGAGACCAGGTTCCACTGGTGCTCGGGCTTCATTATCAGGCGGAAGCCGTTGTCAAAGGTGTGCTCGACGATCCTCGACCCATCCAGTATCGGCCCCGCCGAAACGGCGGGCAAGGGGCAAAGGGCAAGGGGCAATAGGGAGACGGCAACGGCACCGATGGCCCTGTTGATTGCTGTCCGGCGTGAGAGTGATGGCAAGTGTTGTCCTCCCCTGTTGTCTCCGGGCCTCAGGGCGCGGCGTCTCGTTCCCGCTCCCTCAGCTCCCGCTTGAGGACCTTGCCTGTGGCTGAGCGCGGGAGTTCGGGGACGAACTCAACGGCCCGTGGCACCTTGTAGTGCGCAAGCTGCGCGGTGCAATGCTCCACAATCTGCTCGGACGTGAGGCCCTGCCCCTCGCGCAGCTCCACGAAGGCCTTCACGCGCTCGCCGTGCAGCGGCGAGCTTATCCCTACGACCGCGCAGTCCGCCACCTGCGGCAACTGCCGCATCACATCCTCGACCTCGCGCGGGTAGACGTTCAGGCCCCCGACGATGATCAGGTCCTTCTTGCGGTCAACGATGTAAAGGTAGCCGTCCTCGTCCATGCGCGCCAGGTCGCCCGTGAGGAGCCAGCCGTCGCGCAACGCCTCCTGCGTCTGCTTCGGGTCGCGCCAGTAGCCGCTCATAACGTTGCGCCCGCGCACGCACAACTCCCCGACCTCTCCCACCGGCACCGGCGCCCCGTCGTCGTCCTGAATCTCGACATCCACGCCCTCCAGCGGCGGCCCCACGCCGCCGATCTTTCGCGTGTCCCTGGAGCGATTGCAGCTCACCACGGGCGAGGCCTCGGTCGGCCCGTAGCCCTCCAGCAACGTCGCCTGATAGCGCTCCTCGAAGGCGTGAAGCACCGGGTCTGGCAGCGGCGCCCCACCTGAGATGCAGAGGCGCAGGCGCGAGGTGTCGAAGCTCCGCTCCGTCTTCAGCGCCGCCAGCGCCGCGAACATAGAGGGCACACCAGGGAAGATCGTCGCATCCTCTCTCTCCAGGGCCTCCAGCACCGCCAGGCTCTCGAAGCGCGGAAGCAGAACGCTGGTCGCGCCCATCATCAGCGGGATCAGCATGCACACCGTCGCGCCGAAGGAGTGAAATAACGGCAGGACGGTCAGGAACACGTCCTCCGGCGTCATCTGCACCGAGGCCGCCGATGCCCGGGCATCGAAGAGCAGGTTCTCGTGCGAGAGCTGCGCGCCCTTGGGCCGGCCGGTCGTGCCCGAGGTGTAAAGGAGCGCACACAGGTCGTCTCCGCCAAGCGACTCGGGCAGCCCTGCGGCCTTGGTGGCCATCAGGGCGGCGAAGTCCACGGCATCCTCGGGCCGCTCCTCACCGCTGACGATCAGGCGCTCTACGCTTGGCGCCATCTCGGCGGCGGCCGTCGCCAGGGGCGCGGTCTGCTCGATGGCGATGACCGCCCGAGCCTCCGAGTCCTGGAGGATGTACCCGGCCTCCGCGGGCGTCAGCAGCGGGTTGAGGGGCACCGCCACGCCGCCCAGCCGCGCGGCTGCCAGGTAGCCCATCACGAGCTGCGGGCAGTTGGGCAGCACGAGAGCCACGCGGTCCCCCGGCTCGACCCCGAGGCCCATCATCCCCGCTGCGAGACGCTCGACCGCGACAGCCAGCTCGCCGTAGCTTACGCGCGCATCGCCCGCCACGAGCGCCGTGTGCTCAGGGCGCTGCTGCGCGGTCTCTTTCAAGGCCAGCGCCAACGACTCCACGGGCATCACCCCGGCCGAGCTGTTGCTCGTCCGTCGCGCCGACTATTTGTGACTGAGGCAGGATACACTCATACCGGGCGACCGTCAAGCTGACGAGGCCCGGCCATCGCGGCCGGGCCCCTGTCTGTCATCGCCACCAGCGGCGTCGGAAGGCGCTGGCTCTTCGGGTCAGCGCCTCAGTCGTCCGCAAGCGTGAAATCCTCACCCGTGAGGGCGTCGGGCCTCATCCACTTGGCGTGGCCGTCGTAGAACGTGAGGTTGAGGCCGTCGTTGTGGCGCGTGTAGGCCGCGCAGGTTGGGTTCTGATAGGGCCTATTGCCGTCGTCCTCCACCCCGCCGTCGCCCTCGTCGGCGTCGAAGAAGACCACGGTGCCGGCCGGAACCTCGAAGGCCGCATCCGCCGTCCCCCCGTAGCCGCAGCCAGCGTTGAAGCCGTAGCTCGACCACCGGCCCCCAGCAGTGTCCGCCGGCATTGTCCAGCCACTGTCCGAGGGGCACCGGAGTATCTGGTAGTTCTTCGTGTACGGCGTTAGGCGCAGTTGGATCCAGTAGTACCGCCAGTTGATCGGGGTGCCTCCCGGGTCGTCGTCGGTATGTGGCGGGATCATCTCATCATAGTCCTGCACGTACATCTGCAGGGCGGTGCCGAACTGCCGCAGGTTGGACAGGCAGTTCGTCTGGCGGGCCTTCTCCCTCGCCCGCGCGAAGACGGGGAAAAGGATCGCCGCCAGGATCGCGATAATCGCGATGACCACCAACAACTCGATCAGTGTAAAGCCCTTCCTGTTCATGTTACCTCCTCCTTGGTTGAATAGCTTGTGAGTGTACTTCGCCGCCACCGGCTGTCCAGCATTGACTGAGTTCGACGTGCCCCGCAAGGAATCCTGCAAGCTGAGCCAGCAGCATGGGTTTCTGAGGCAAGTGGTCGGTAGATCAGGGCGGGTCGTGGTGCGGTCGAAGGCTATGCCGCCGGTCGCAACCCGTTTCCCAGCGGAGCGCTTGCGCTCCGCGCCGAGGGCAAGCCCTCGGCTGGGAAAGGCTCCTACCCTCTGCCAGGCGTCTGGCCTACCCCCCTGACGGTCTTTGCGTGCAGCCCCTCTTCAGCCTACCGTCCCCGACTCTCCTGTGACCTTGATGCCCGCCAGGCCACTCTCGGCGCTCAGGCCGTCGTCGAAATGAAAGAGCAAGCTGGTCTGCTCGTCCGCGGTAAGGCGCGTGGGCGGCTCGAAGTCGGCCTCGTAGCGCGGGACGAGGCTGAAGCGCAACTCGTCAATGAGCATCCTTGCCTTCCCGACGCCGGTGTTCATCGCCCCCACCTGGATGGGCAGCATCTCGTCCTTGCGCTTAAGCGCGGCGTCGGGCTCGCCGTCCTTATTGCCCGTCACCCGGTCGGCCGCCAGCTTGCCGTCAACGTAGATTTGCATCTTGCACTTGCCGCCCTCGTCCAGCCTCCACTGCGCCGCCGCGTGGTGCCAGGCGCCGGCCTTCCAGTCGCCTAGACGGCACTGTGTGGCCCTGCTCTTGTACCTGGCGCTGGTCATCTGAAAGGTGAGGTGGGCGTGCTTGTTGACGTACATCACAACGCTGCGGTAGTTGGTCAGATACGGATGGTCATAGCGTACCGGGCCGATGTCCACGATGGTGCGCATCAGGCGCTCGGCGTCGCGGTCCGCGCTCACGTCCTCGGTTGGGCAGAGCCAGCACTCGATCGTCCCCTGGGCGGAGGGGACGAAGTGCCGCGGCTGGTCGCCGAGGTAGTCGAAGCTGGGGCAGAACATGGTGGCCGCCAGCGCGCGGTCACGCTCACCTCCCTGGCCCGCGGCGTAGAGCTCCTCGTCGGTGGGCGCTGCGGCGCGGAACTTGCCCAGCTTCTCGCGAAGCTGCCAGGTCCCCTCGTCGCCGGTCAGCTCCAGCTCCAGGAGAAGGCCCTCGTAGGATCGCTTGACCTGGAGGAAGACGTCGCGGCGGCTCTGCCAGAGAAGCTCCACCCAGGGACGCTCCATCACCGTCTGCTCCAGGACTTGCTGGCCCTCGGCGTCGAGCAGGCGGGCGATGGCCTTGACGTTGTGCAGGCTGCGGTCGGTGGTGATGCGCAGGGAGAACTTAACCTCAGTCGCGTCGCCCTCCTCGTGCACCTTCTGCGCCAGCGATTTGTCCTCCACCGCGATCTCGACCTTGGGCGGCTTCACTCGCGCCTCCGGCCCCACGAGGCGCAGCGGCGCGTACTTGGCGACCGTATGAAAGCCCTCGCCGTCGAGGTATTGCGGCGCCACGCTCTCGACCTCGGGGCGGCCGTGGGCGATGTTGCGGGCGACGTGGATGGCCCAGGTATCGCCCTGCTTCGGGACGCGCCCCAGGTCTGAGGCGGGGATGGCAAGCTCCGCGATCCAGCGGTCCTCCAGGCGGGCAAGCTCCCAGCGCAGGTTGCCATCCCACTTGCGGTCATACTTGAGCAGGCCGTCCTCCTGCCTGACGCGCTCGGCGTCGAAGAGAGTCCCGCCCAGGTCCAGGATGTAGTGGATGAAGGTCTCGTCGTCATCGTTGCTGTCAACCAGCACCTCGACGCTGTCGCCCTGCTCGTGGCGGTCGCGGTCGCGGGCGGGGATGTCTATCTCGGCGGGCGCGGGATCGAAGCACTCGAAGGCCACGTAGAGGTTGTCGTCATCGTAGGCCAGCCGCGCCACGGTCTCGTAGGAGGCCAGGCGAAGCTGGTTGTACTGGATGAAGTGTTCAACAGGTTCGGCGCGCTGCCAGGCCTGCTCGTCGAGCTTGCCGTCGAGCACGATGGGCTGCTCGGCGCGCGTGGCGAAGAACTCGCGCTTGTTGGCCTTCTCACGGAACCACCGGGGGAGAGTGTAAGCGGCGATCAGCTCGTCCTTGCGATCCAGCAGGCCCTGGAGGTCCTGGCGCAGCTCGTCAATGGTGAGGGCGAGCAGGTAGCCCTTCGCCACCGTCTTGCGGCTGCTGCGCTGCGCGATGGGCAGGCCCTTCGTGCGCTCGCGCACGTAGGCCAGCTCCTGCTCCCAGGTCGCGAGGTCCTCTTCCAGCGCCGCGATGCGCTCATCGGCGGCCGCCTCGTCGCCGGCGATGATGGCGTCCTCGATGCCGGCCTTCTGGTACTTGTAGCCTGCGAGCGCTCGGGCCGCGACCACGAAGTGATAGTAGTTGGTCACCTCGCCGGCGAACTGGCCGCTGAGCGTGATTTCGCCGGCGAGGACCTTGTCGAAGAGCTTCGCCATCGAGTCGGCGCACGCCGTAGCGGCCTCAAACTGCTCGAGCATCACCGCCGGCACGTCGTCCAGGCCGGCGCGGGCGGCGACGGCCTCGGTGTCGAAGATGAAGTTGGTGGCCAGGCCCAGCGAGAACAGCGGGACCAGGTAGGGCGCCACGTCCTTGCCGTAGAGGTCGGCCGAGACCTTCAGCGCCCAGCGCTCGGCCAGCTCGCGGGGGTACTGTATCTTCGTGCGGTCGTTGCGGCACTCGTAGTTGAAGGTCTCGTAGTCGGGCCCGCGGGCGTTCCAGGCGCACTCCTGAGCGTAGAGCACGAGTGGATTGCGGAAGCCCACGCCGGGGATGGAGCCGTAGATGACGTCGTCGTAGCCCTCGTAGTAGAAGGTCCCGGTCATACGGGGCGAGGTGGTGAACCAGGGTTGGAACTTCTTCCAGTGCACGTACTCGAAGTAGGTGTAGAAGGGCTTCGGGTGCCAGGCCTGGCGGATGAGGTCCACGCGCTCGCGGTCGTTCTCGCGGATGCAGATGTGCCAGTCATCGGGGACCAGGCTGTTGAGGCGCTCGAGCATGGCCCGGTTCTTCGCGGCGGCGTTCTTCGCGATCTCCTCCACGCCCGGCACGTCGCCCATCTGGCCGCGCAGGTCGGCGGCGATTGCCGCCGGGTCTATGCTGTTGGGATTGTACGGGTAGATGACGGCGAAGAACTTGGCATCGGGGATCAGCTCGCGCATGGTGTCGTAGTAGATGCCGAAGACGACTTGGTCGGCCTTGGCGTGGTCGTCGCCGTAGGTCTTCTTGCACAGCTCGCAGCGGTCGTTCCAGAGGGCCGGGTTCGACCAGCTCCCGCCGTCCACGTCGTGCAGGTAGAGGGCCCCGTAGCCGCAGTCGCGCATATACTCGGCGATGCGGCGGGCCTTCTCGTGGTGGTAGTCCAGCCGCGACCAGCAGAAGTAGCGCTTGTGCGAGCTGTGCATGACGATGTCCGCGAAGTCGGGGTTGTCCTTGTCCTGCGGGTAGCGCCCGATGGAGATGTTGCTCCCGAAGACGGCGGTGATGCCGCGGTCCTTCGCGTACTCGTTTATCTGCCGGATGATCCCCTTCTCCCAGTCGGTGATGCTCCATGTGCCGCCGCTCCAGGAGCCGTGCGCGCCCATCACATTGATCTTGTGGCGCAGCAGCCAGTCAAGGTACCGCTGCACCTTTTCGAGGTGCTCGACGGACAGCTCGTTCGCGCGGTCCATGTCGCCTTTCTGCGCGGCGTCGTGCATAGGCGCCCATGGGTGGCGCAACGTCTCCTCGAAGGGCCTGCCGAGATTGCGCTGCTTGAAGTCGGGCCAGTCGCGCACGTTGGCGGCATTCACGACGACGCCCTCCTCGGTCGCCTCCAGCATGTGCCGGAAGGTGACCGCGGCGTACAGCATCCCCTGCGCATCCGAGCCGGCCAGAAGGCAGCCCATTGCTCCTCCCGTCCCCCTCCCGCAGCGAATGATGTAGCCCTGCGGGCCGGGATCGTCGGGGACGGGATCCGTTGATTCCGGGCCAAGCAACCTCTCAACTGCCCGCCGACCAATGCCGGCCGCGGCGCCATCAAGAAGCACTATCGCCGTGCGGTCGCCAACGCCCTGCAAGCTGTCTGCGCTCAGCTTCTGCGTCCCCAGCGCCTCGCCGCCCAGGTCCTGTATCATCGAGTTGATCTCTTCGGCGGCGATCTGCGCCGTGGCATGGTCATCGGGCACAAGGATGACGCCATCTGCGACAGGCGCCGAGTCGTTGAGCATCTCCGCCTCTTTCGCCGCCGGAATCATCTCCTCCAGCCCAGCCCACGCACCCGTCATGCAGACCAGCATCGCCGACATAAGGCTCGCAGTTCGCATCTTCGTGCCCTCTCCTTTGTCCTCTGCGCGGTTGCGTCGTTGAGTTCGATGTCCGTTGGTGGAAAGGAATTCGCCATCCCCGGGCCGAAACCTTGCCTGCGCACAGTTACTTGAGAAGGGAGAAGCGCCCCCATGGCCCGATTGGCCCGTCTGACCACCGTGTCCTGGAGCCCGAGGCTGGAAGAGGACGACATCCTCGGCGGCAACCGCCGTCAGGCCTGCGAGATGATTGACCGTGCGGCCCAGGACGGGTCCGATCTCATCTGCATGCCCGAGATCTTCGCCCAGCGCCACTTCCCGTTCGAGGAGGCCGTCGAGCACGCCGAGCCGGTGCCCGGCCCGACTACCGAGGCCATCGGCGAGGCCTGTCGGCGCAACAACTGCTACGCCATCGCGACGACCGTCGAGGAGGACGGCGGCAAGCTGTACAACACCGCGGCGCTGGTGGGCCGAGACGGCGAGCTGGTCGGCAAGTATCGCAAGATGCGCCCGACCATCGGCGAGATCGAGGCCGGCGTCACGCCCGGCACCGAGACCCCGGTCTTCGAGACCGACTTCGGCCGCGTCGGGATGGCGATCTGCTTCGATATGAACTTCCTGGACGTGGGCCAGGGCCTATATGAGAACGAGGCGCAGGTGATCTGCTGGCCCTCGATGTATCAGGCGGGCCGGCAGCTTCAGTTCTGGGCGCTGCAGTTCGGCTGCTACGTGGTATCCTCGTGGGGCGGGCAGCTCAACTGGGTCGTGGACATGACCGGCGAGGTTCTGGCGACCACGGGCTACCAGTACCCGATCATCACCGTCGAGGTCAACTTCGACCGCGAGGTCCTGCACCAGGACCAGAACCGGGAGAAGTGGGACGCGATCCGTGAGAAGTACGGCGCGGGCGTGGAAATCAGGATCGCTCACCCCGAGGGCATCTTCACGCTGGCGTCGAACATGGACGACGTGACCGTCCCGGACATCATCGAAGAGTTTGAGCTGGAGACCCGCCGCGACTACTACGCGCGCGCGAACGCGGTACTGCAGGCGGCGCTGGGATAGCGACAGGAGAAGAGCCGGCATGTCATATCGTCCGCGCGACAGGTTGGCCGAGGAGGGCATCGGCCACGCCACCTCGACGGACGGTATCCGCTGGACCGAGCAGCCGCCGGTGATCGGTCGCGGCGAGCCCGGCTCCTGGGACGACGCTGCGATATACACCGGCTCAGCCATCGAGGTCGCCGGCAAGTACTATATGCTTTACATCGGCCTCACAAACGCCGACCACCTCCAGCGCGTCGGCCTGCTGACCTCCGATGATATGTTCCGCTGGGAGCGCTTCGCGGGCGACCCGGTCATCGAGCCCGACCCGCGCTGGTACGAGAACCCGCAGGCCCCTGCCCCGGATGGCCGCGTGGAGTTCTCAGAGACAAGCCGACAGACGCTCGACCTGTAACCCTGCCAACGGAGGTGTCGCTGATGAAGCTATTGGGGCTGGTTGCTGTCGGAGTGCTTCTGATGAGCATCGCGGAGGCACAGCTCAATCTGCTGCCGAACCCGTCCTTCGAGGAGGGTGATGCCGCTCCTGCGGACTGGAAGCTGAGCGCCGAGGAGGGTGGCTTCTGGGCGGAGGAGGGCAGGACGGGACAGCGGGCAATCGCCGTCGAGGGCGACGGCAAGGACTCGGTCTACTGGTCCACCGACGCCGTGCAGTTCGAGCCGGGCAAGACCTACCAGCTTTCCTGCTGGATGCGCACGCCGCCGGGGACGACCGGAAGCTGCTGCATTACGGGCCCCAACTTCGCCAACCGTGACTTCAGGGTCTCGGAGGAGTGGGTCGAGCGGAAGTTCGTGTTCGCCGTGCCCGCGGCCCTTGATGATACGTACGTCCGCTTCGGCCAGTGGCACATCAACGGCACTGTGTACTACGATGATGTCAGCCTGGCGCCCGTGCTGCCCGTGCACCGCCAACGAGACGAGCTCACGCTAGGGGAGGGGGAGGACCTCACCGGGGAGGGCTACACCTTCCGCGCGAACTTCGGCGGCTTTGCGGGCAACTACAACCGGCCGCTGCATCGGCACACGGCGCACTTCAACTCCTCCCGCTGGGTCTTCTTCCCGGGAGCCGAGGTCATCTACCGGCACGATCTGCCGGGACTTCGGCAGACCTCGTCCACCGTCGAGGTGACGATCGGGTACTACACCGGCGGGATGTGCATCGTCGAGGCGAGCGGGGACGGGGAGACGTGGCAGGCGCTCGGCGAGATCGCAGAGCTGAAGACTGAGAGCTTCGAGCTGCCGGCCGCGCTCTTCCCCGCCGAGGAGGTCTTCGTGAGGTTGCGCTCGCCGGGCGAGGGCGAGCGTGCGGACTCTGAGCCCGGCTCGTTCCAGGTCCACGCGTACAACTACCGGGCATCGCTCGCTGAGCCTGCCGAGCCGATGCGGGGAGCGACCAGCTTCCTGCTGCTCAAGCGCACCGACGAGCGCCTGGCCGTCGAGGTCGAGTCCCTTGGCGGTCTGCTGCCGGGGCTGAGAAACGAGGCGCAACTGAGGCTGACCAACCCCGGCGCGGCGGCGCTCCAGGTCACCGCAAGGCTGACACTCACCCCGGCCGAGGGTGAGCCGGTCGTCGTCGAGGCGACCGCGACCGTGCCGGGGGGCGGTGAGACGACTGTGAGTCTACCGTATACAGCGGGCCACGTGGGCAGCTATGAGGCCAGCCTCCAGGTGCTGGCGCAGGCCGAGCCGCTGTACGAGGCCGGGTTCTCGTTCAGCGTGCCGGAGCTGTACCGGAGCAACTTCGGCTATGCGCTCTCCAGCGACGACGCCTGCGACCTGTGGTGGTGCGAGAGCACCTACAAGGTCAACCGCGACCGCCCGGCGCCGAAGGAGCAGTCGGAGTTCGTGCGCATCGAGGCCGCGCGCGGGGAGTACGAGCCAGTACAGATCGTTCTGCGGCCCAAGCGGGATGTCGCCAAGGTGGTCGCGACTGTCTCGGAGTTCACGGGCCCTGGTGGCGCCAGGATCCCCGGCGATGCAGTGGACCTGCTGGGCGTGGCCTATGTGTCCGTATCGCGGCCGACGGATGGGCAGGGGTGCGTGGGCGAGTGGCCGGATCCGCTGCCGCCGCTGAAGAACGGCGTGTTCGCCGCCCGCGCCGATCAGAATCTGCCGCTGTGGCTGCGGGTGCATGTGCCGCGAGACGCGCCGGCCGGTGACTATCGAGCCACTCTCGGCCTCTCGGCGGACGGGCGGGAGTCCGAGGTGCCCATCCGCCTGCGTGTCTTTGACTTCACGCTGCCGGAGAAGCTCCACATGTCCACGGCCTTCGGCTTCTCATTTGGGAACGTGCGCAGGTATCATCACCTGGAGACTGACGAGCAGATGCGCGAGGTCTTCGACCTGTATATGCGGGACTTCAAGGCCCACGGGATCAACCCGTACAGCCCCTTCGCGCTGGGCTCGATGAAGGTCGAGCTTGAGGGTGTGGCGTGGACCGGCGGGGAGATCGTCGGCGAGGAGCCGGCCGAGGGCAAGCGATGTATGAAGATCGCGGACGAGTCAGAGGAGGGCAACCCGGCGGCCGCCGCGGTCCAGCGGATTGCAGTGGACCCCACCAAGACCTATCGGCTCGCCTTCAGCGCGCGCACCGCCGAGCCCGGGCACGAGTACA
>CBFDBV010000041.1:0-16801 GCA_965603135.1 uncultured bacterium | reverse complement strand
AACTGCATCCCCATCTTCGCGGACGCCTCGCCCGAGTGTATGAATATGGACCCCGACTCGGTTCGCGAGGAGATTACGGACCGGACGCGCGCGATTGTGTGCGGGCACATCGCAGGCATCCCGTGTGAGATGACCGAGATTATGCAGATCGCCGAGGAGCATGACCTGTACGTGATCGAGGACTGCGCGCAGGCGCACGATGCCATCTATCACGGGGAGAAGTGCGGCTGCATCGGCCATCTGGCCGCGTTCAGCCTGATGAGCGGCAAGCACACCACCTCCGGCGGCCAGGGCGGGATGGTGCTGACCGATGACCAGGAGCTGTACTGGAACGCCAAGCGTTTCGCCGACCGCGGCAAGCCCTTCAACTCGGAAGTCGGCTCCAACCTGTTCCTGGGGCTGAACTACCGGATGACGGAGCTGGAGGGGGCCATCGGGCGCGTGCAGCTTCAGAAGATGGAGGGGATCGCCGACGCGCGGCGGGCGTTCGTGAGCCGGCTGGAGGAGGAGATCGGGGACCTGGAGACGGTGCGCGTCTGCTGGTATCCCGAGGACAGCCAGCCGGCGTGGTGGTTCCTGCTCATCCGCATCTATCCCGAGAAGCTGAGCGTGGACAAGGCGCAATTCGCGGCGGCGGTCGCGGCAGAGGGCATCCCGATGGGCGCCGGCTACGGGGCCATCGCGCCGCACGCGCACTGGCTACAGAATCAGTGTGCGTTCGGGAGAAAGAGCCGCTTCCCGTGGGACACGCTGTGGGAGGGGGACTGGGAGGAGGTCCTGAAGGTCCCGGGCGCTGAGGCAGCGGACGCAAATCACATGCGGATGGGCGTGCACGAGTGCCTCAGAGAGCGCGAGGCGCTGGACACGGCTGCCGCGTTGCGCAAGGTGGAGACCGCGTACAAGAAATGATGCGCGAGGAGCATCGGGACCATGGCAGGGAAGAACGTATGTGTCTGGTACAACGAGACCTCGGCGATGAAGCGGGCCTATGATGCAGGCCGGCTCGAGAAGAAGTGGATTGAGGACTACTGCTTCAACGGGGGCGAGAACTGCGTGCGGAAGCGGCGCTGGGAGGGGGAGGGTTACATCTCGCCGGCGTGGGTGCTGCCTGACGGCAGCGTGGACGAGGGGCTCAAGGCAGATCCGCCCTGACTGAGGCAGACGATCACCGCCAGGCTCGGCAAGCCCAAGGGGCTCGCATCAAGTCGGGCCGCTTGCCGTCTCTGAGAGAGGGCGCGGCGAGCCTCGCACTCTCAGCAAGCCACGAGCGAACCCAGAGTGCAAGAGCAATGAGCGGTGGGCGATCGGAAGAGGACTCTCGCGTCGCGACAGAGGGGCATGGTTGGGCACGCATGAAGATGCGCGTCTGGGCGTCCGCCGCGCTGGTGCTACTGGGCATCGCGTACCTGGCCGCGCGCGGATGGCAGCAGCGCGACTGCGTGAGCGGTAGGAGGCTGACCGTGAGTCCTGGCAGCGAGACGGAACTGAAGCCGCTCCACGTGCCCGATGCCGAGTACCTCCGATGGCGAGACCTCGCGGATGTCACGTACTCGGACGAGTTCTGCGGTTCCTTCGCGTACGACAGCGATGAGTACGCACAGGTGACGGTCTCGTACGAGCCGACCTCCGAGACGCTGCGAGGCCGGATCGAGGCGCGCGGGCTCAAGCCCTGGTTCGCCTACCAGGTGAAGGTGGTCGGCGCCGCCGGCATCAAGGGGATGAGCGAGACCGCGAACTCGGGCAGCGTCGGGGCCTGGTCGAGCTACCAGCTCGGCTGTCTCGGCCGATGGTGGTGTGAGCAGTGCCTCTGGAACCTGAGCGACCAGGAGGTGCGCCAGCATCTGCGGCAGGGGCACACCGTCAAGGGCTACGTGTTGTTCGACTGGATTGTCACGGATGGGGAGGGGAATTGCACCCACGAGTTCGCGCTCGACCGGAGCCTGCACGTGCTGTGGCGCGTCGGCCAGCGGGACCGCGAGTGCAACGACTCGGCCCCGCGCTGGTACGAGCTGGTGCGGGGAGGGTACGGGTATGCGCCGGAACATGAGGGCACAGCCGAGCGGGTCGGCTTGTACGGCGAGTGGGAGCCCGATCGTCGGGCCATCGGCCTCGTCAGGCTGCCGGTCGGGGAGTACTCGGTGCGGCTGAACCTGACGGAGGAGAGCTTCCACGCGAACCTGAACGATGAGGTCGAGGCCGGCGGCCTGTGGGCGTGGGTGCTGGACGGGGCCCTCCAGTTCACGGTGTCCGAGGAGGAGCGCACGCAGGCCTGAGTAGCCCGAGTTGCTGCCCCCTTCGCGTAGCGCGGGCTTCCAGCCCGCGATGAATGGGGCCGGGCGCGATCAACGAACCGCACAACAGCAGTAGCAGAGGGAAGAGACCAATATGAAGTCCATCTGCCGGTATGAGTTCATGACGATCGTGCTGGTGAGTTCCGCACTCCTGGGCTGCAACGGGAGCGGGGCGCAGGAGATACCCGAGAGCCTGGCGCCGAACTCCAGCTTTGAGGAGGGAGAGGGGCAGGAGCCCGCCGCGTGGAGCTTCTACTCGTGGGAGGCCTCTGAAGGCTGGTGGGACGATGAGTTCGCGCACAGCGGCTCCCGCAGCCTCGGGCTGCGTGGCTTGAACGGCGGCTGGAGCGCGAATATGCCTGTCGAGGCGGGGAAGATCTGCAACCTCAAGCTCTACTACCGGGCAGAGAACGGGCCGAGCCGCATCGTCATCTACGTGCAGGTGCCCAAGGGCGGGCGGGAGATGGAGACGATAGTGTACAAGCCGGTGCCGACCGTGCCTCACGACCAGAGCGGGCAGTTCGTTGACGGGGTGTACGTCGGGGGCGTAGATGAGAGGGGATGGGCGCTGGCGGAGGGCGGGGACTTCATCCCGCCGGCGGGCGCGACCTCGGTGCGCTTTCTGCTCAAGCTGGTGAGCAAGAACGCGGAGGCGCGGGCCTGGCTGGACGATGTGATCGTGACGGCCGCCGAGCCGCGCGAGGTCCCGGACACGGCCAGGCTGCTGCGCGAGGTCCCCGGCGGGAAGGTCTGGACTGAGAGCGAGAACCGCAAGATCTTCCCCGATCGGGAGCCGCCCGGTGGGGAGCCGCAGGAAGGCATCGAGATCGCAGGCGCGCAAGGGGAATACGAGTCGTTTCAGATAGCCGTGAGGCCGGAGGGTGAGTGGCGCGGCGTCAACTGGACGTGGGAGGAGTTCTCCGGGCCAGCCGCGCTCGCGAAATCCGAGCTGAGGTGCCGGCGGGTCGAGACCATCAACATCGAGAAGACGCAGGGGCCATACGGGCACAAGGGCCTCAACCCCGACCCCCTCACAGAGCAACTGCCGTGTGACGTCCCCGCCGGGACGAATCAGGCGTTCTGGTTCACGGTGCGCGTGCCGCAGGGCCAGACGTCGGGGCAGTACGAGAATGAACTGACGCTGATGGCAGGGGGACAGATCGTGTGCCAGGTGCCGCTGCGGCTGAAGGTCAGGAGCTTCGCGATCCCGCGGCGGCCGACGATTGACGCGCGGTCGAGCTTCCGGGCGAGTCTGATGACGCCCCGGGAGTCCGGCGACCAGACCGAGGTGCTCGCGCGCTACTACCGGGACTTCTTCGAGCACCGGAGCCGCTGCGCGCCGGCCGTGCAACCAAGCGTGCGTGTCGAGGGCAACAGCGCCACCGTGGACGCCAGCGAGTACGTGAGCCACCTGCGCTTCATGCGCGATGAACTCGGAATGCAGCGGCTCAATATGCCCTCGCTGTGGATCAGCCACCGTGGCACGCACAAGATGCCGCCCGACGCACAGTGGCAGGGCAGGCCGATCTTCGCGAACGCCGAGCTGACCAGACTCAACCCGGACTTCGAGGCGCCCTTCCGCGACTACATGGAGCAGCTCATAGCGGCACTGAAGGACGAGGGTCTGTTGCTGGAGCCTTCGGTCCGCTTCATTGACGAGCCGAACCTCGCCGATGGGCCGACCATCAACGGCATACGAGCGCTCTCGGAACTGCTGCTCGACATCGAGCCCGAGCTGGCGGTCTGTCAGACCGCCACCTACCCCGAGCCGAGCCTCACGGACCTGAGCAAGCTCTGGGTGCTGCACACGGATGCGTGGGACCGCAACATCCAGCACATCGAGGCCGCGCGCGAGGGGGGCTGCAAGATCTACGTCTACAACAACGCGGTCAATTACCCCGAGCACAACCCGCTGCGGGTGCGGCTGTGGCCGTGGCTGCTGCGCAAGTACGGCGTGGACGGGACCTACTCGTGGTGGGGGACGGTCTGCTGGCGTGGGGACTTCGAAGACCCCTGGAACGCGGGGAGGGGCAACTCAGGGGTGCTGATGTATCCGCCGCGCTCGGCGGATGAGCACGGGCCGATTGACTCGGTGCGCTGGGAGCTATTCCGCGAGGGGCTGGAGGACTACGAGTACCTGCGCCTGGCCGACACGCTCGCGCAGCAGCTTGAGGAGGCGGGCAAGGCCGAGGCGGCGAGACAGGGACGCGAGGCGGTGGCCGCAGCCCTCGCGCTGGTCGAGAGGTGGCCGAACGTCCGCGCGGCGAACGATGAGCCGTACACGCTGGATGTGATGGCGGTCGCGGCGGCGCGCGAGACCCTCGCGGCGGCAATCGAGGCCATGCAGTAACGGCGGGCGCCCGCTTTACTGGATGTGGGATGTGATCAATGTGATTGACGGAAAGCGATTTTGGGTGCTGTGCCTCATCTTCCTGGGCCTGGCCAGCCAGAGCTGGGCCCAGCCCTTGCCGCGCGATCCGGTGCTCGTGGGACACTGGGACTTCGATGAAAGTGAGGGTCAGTGGGCCGTGGATGCCAGTGACTTCGGTAACGATGGCTTCCTTGGGTCAAAGATGGGCGAAGACGCCGACGATCCGCAGTGGATCGCTGAAGGAAAGGAGGGCGGATGCCTGCGGTTCGACGGTGAGGGCGACCGCGTCGTGGTCCAGGATGCACCCGCGCTGCACCCGGCCCGTGGCGTGATAGCCGAGGCGTGGGCTATGCAGACCGAGCGGACGCCCTACGCGCGGGTCCTGGACAAGGGGCTGACCTTCGATATGTATGTCCACGAGGATGGCTGGGTGTCGTTCCGAACGCATGGGGCGGAGGCAAAGGGCCTGCACAGTGCGCAGCCGGTGCCCCTCAACCAGTGGGTGAAGATCCGCGCCGAGCTGTATGCCGGGCAGGGCCGTGGCGGTGGGGAGCGACCGCTTGCGGGCGCCGGGCAGATGCGACTGTTCATTGACGATGAGCTGGTCAAGGAGCGCGTCTACCCTGACCCGATCGAGAACTCCGGTCACGATCTGACCATCGGGGCAACCAAGCTGGGCCGGCCGTTCTGCGGGCTGATTGATGAGGTGAAGATCTGGAACGTCGGCTACGAGCCGCCGCCGGCACTGCAAAGGCTGGAGCCGGACGAGCACACCGTCGGCCTCTGGCATCTGGATGGCGATGCGCAGGACGCTTCGGCGCATCACAACGACGGCGAGCTGGTGAGCGGCGAGATGGTCCGAGGTCGCCTCGGCCAAGCGGTGCGCTTTGACGGCGACGGCTGCGTGCGCGTACCGGACAATCCCTCCCTGAGTGTGACGTCTGAGCTGACGATTGATGCGTGGGTGAACCAGCACGAACGCGGCAGCTACGCCAGGATCGTCGAGAAGAGCGACTGGGCGTGGGGCCTCTGGATCGGCCGCCGGGGACACGCGGACTTCTTCTTCAAGACCGCCGACGGCGGTTGGCATCACAACGTGAGCGTAACCGAGATCGGGCTGCGTCGGTGGGTGCACATCCGGGCGGAGTTCGATGGGCTGGAGGCGGTCGTGTACCTTGACGGCCACGAGGACGTGCGCAACGAAATGGGCCCGGGGCAGGATGAGCTGATGGTGTCCGACGCCGACTTGTATATCGGGAACCGGCACCTGATGGATCGCGGATTCGTCGGGATGATTGACGAGGTGCGCATCTCCAACCGCGTGCGCTCTGAGCGCCCGCCGCTGGCGATCAAGGTCAGTCCCTTCCCGAGCCGGGGGACCTGGACGGTCAGAGCAAACGCCCGCGGCGCTGAGCAAACGGTGGCGCGAATGACGGGAACCGTGCGTGCGGCCGGTGGGGAAGAGGCGGTCCGGCCCTTCACCATTGATGACTTGGCGCGAGGGATCGGGACGACCGAGGTGGTGATGGGGCAGCCCGCGCCCGGGAAGTACGTCGTGAGCCTCGTTGCCCAAGGCGCGGACGGGCGGCCAGTCGCCGAGGCGGAGACGGAGGTGAGCGTCGTGGACGCGAGGCCCTGGCTGGAGGCGAAGGCGGGCGTGACCGACAAGGTGCTGCCTCCGTGGACGCCCCTGGAGGTAAGCGAGGGCGAGCGGGCGACAGTTGGCTGCTGGGGGCGGAGGTACGAGCTGGGCGGCGGCGGCCTGCCTCGCAGCATCACCAGCGCAGCCGAGGAGCTGCTCGCAGGCGAGGTCGCCCTGGCATTCAATAGGGGCGCAGAAGCCGGGAGGGCAACGTGGGGGGCGCCTCAGGTGGCCGAGAAGAGCGACGCACGGGTTGTGCTGACGGGCGGCGGAGAGGCGGCCGGATGTGCGCTGAAGATGCGCACGCAGATCGAGTTCGACGGGCTCGTGCGCTGCGACCTGGAGGTCACGCCGCCGGACGGAGGCGCCGAGTTGAGCGAGCTGCGGCTGGAGATCCCGCTCCGGGCAGCGCGGGCGACGCTGATGCACCATCCGATGGGGCGATGGTTTGAGGATGAGACCTGCGCGGGAGCGGTCCCGGAGGAGGGCTGGCAGAGGGACAACGCGTGGTACGTGTGGATGGGCGACGAGGACCGCGGGCTGTGCTGGTTCTCCGAGGATCAGGCCGCGTGGGGGCTGGATGCGGAGAAGCCCGGCGTCTCCCTGACACCGGAGGGAGACCGCACGGTGCTGCGCGTCTGGCTGATCAACGGCGCGACGAAGTTGGACGCCCCGCGGACCTTCACCTGGGGCCTGATGGCGACGCCGGTCAAGCCGATGCCAGCCGACTGGCGGGCCTGGCGCTTCGGCTCTTCCCGCTACGACGTGAACGTCGCGGTGCAGTGGTCGGTGAAGAACCTGAGCAAGTGGCACTCGTTCCCGGTGCCGCACGAACCCGAGGCCTATGTGAAGCTGGGCGACGAGGCCCACGCGAAGGGCCAGCGCATCGTGCCGTACACCAACTTCAATATGCAGAGCAACGTGGGGGAGGCCTGGGAGTACTTCGGCGCGGAGTGGGACGCGCACGCGGGCCGAGGCACCGCCGCAGACGTGCTCGCGATGGGCGTCATCAATATGCGCTGCTGCCCGGTGACCGAGGACTGGGCGGATTTCATCACGTGGCAGTACAAGACGTTCCTGGAGGAGTACGACTGGGACGGGTTCTACCTGGACAACTCGATCCCGGGGCGGTGCAACAACGCGGCTCACCCCGACAGCCACAAGAACCGCGTGCACATCTTCGGCACGCGCGAGCTGATGAAGCGCTTCTACGCCGTCACCAAGCTCAATGACCCGCGCAACGTGATGGTCTGTCATATGTCTTCGCGGCTGTGCATCCCGCTGCTCTCGTTCTGCGACGCATATGTGGACGGCGAGCAGTACTCGTGGGCGCTTGAGGACTTCGAGGGCGGCTACCTTGACCTGACCTCGCTGGCGCGCGTGCGCGCGGAGCTGATGGGCAGACAGTGGGGGCTGATACCGCTGTTTCTGCCCGAGATCAAGGGCGGTGCGGCGCGCACGCCGGAGCGCACGCGAGAGTTGCTGGCACTGCTCCTGCCGCACGGGACGCGCTTCTGGATCGGCGCGTGCCATCGCGAGACGCTGCTGGCTGCGCTGGACGTGGTTGACGAGTTCGGGCTGGTCGAGGCGGAGTTCCTGCCCTACTGGAGCAACGAGAACGTGCTCAAGGCTGACGCCGAGGATCTGATCGTGAGCGCGTACACGCGCGAGGACAAGGGCGCGCTCGTCATAGTGTCCAACCTGGGCGACGAGGACAGGGAGGCGAGCGTACGCCTTGAGTTGGCCGCGCTGGGTCTTGAGGGACAGCCCGCGGTGGAGGGCGTGCTTGACGGCGCTGATGTGCGGCTTCAGGGGACGACGCTGGAAGTGAGCGTCCCGGCGCGGGACTTCCGGCTGATACTACTCGGGCTGAGATGATAGTGGGCCGGTCATTCGCTCGGCGGCTCCTTGGCAAGGCGCGTCGCGAGGCCTAGCTCGCGCAGCCGCTCGATGAAGCCGTAGACCTCTCGGTACGATACCTTCGTCCTGTCCGTGATGTCGAGTACGCTCTGGTCCCCCTCCAGGTTGAGCATTATCGTCTCGATGGCGCGATTCAGCTCGAAGTTTTCCCGGTAGTCCACCCACAGGCCGAAGCGCGACAGAAAGACCGGGCCTCGGAACTCGCGGCGTGGCACGTAGTCGCGGTCGAGTATGTCGAGCACCTCAAGTATCAGTTCCCTGGCATCCACGAGTCTGTCCTCGGAGATGATGTCGGGCGTGTCGTAGCTGGAGTGGTACTGGGGGTAGGGCCAGCGCGAGATCGAGATGGTTGGGACGCCCACACCGGGTCCGTTGAGGACCATCTCGTCGTTCCCCACGACCTTGCGAAACGCTCCCTCGGCGAAGTTGCCCTCGCCGTACCTGTCCACAAGAGCCCGCCGGGCCGCGCGGTCAATGAGGTCGTCGCCCTGCAACGAGTATTGGAGAGCGATGGTGTTGTCGTTGCCGAGCATCTCCAGGAAGATGCCGCAGCGGCAGCGAGGGATGAGGTCCTCGTTGTGACTGAAGTAGGCGATGGAGCCGATGGTCTCGGGCAGGATGAGGAACTTGTACGTGTAGTAGGTGTCGCGCTTGCGCAGCTCATGGACGAGTTCCGCCAGGACAGCCACGCCCGCCAGGTCGTCGTTCGCCTGCCCGGGGTGGTCGAGGTGCGCCATGAGCACGACGACCTCGTCGGAGCTGCCCTCAACGGTGGCCTCGCCGACCTTCAGATGCCCGTCGGAGTACTCGCTGTCAATGAGGACGCGGTACTCGTCGGCTTGCATCTGCTGGAACTGATCGCAGGTGACCGAGAAGCCCCAGGTCAACTCGTACAAATGGAACTTGTAGGGGATGGCACCGGGACGCTCCTCATCCCAGGCGAGATGATCGAGCAGCTCCTCCCGTGACACGACGCGGTCCACCGGAAGTGAGCCGGTCCACAGGTGCAGCGGGTGGTCGGCGAAGTCCACTATGCGCTCGCCATCCTCCTCGATGAAGGCCTCGCGGACCGTCCACTTCTGGGGGACCACCCAGGTCCAGCACTCGGTCCCGCTGGGGTATTCGTGGATGTCAAGGCCGACGAGATCATCAATGTACGCGAGAGCCTCATCGAAGTCGTCGCAGATGAGCGAGCGGTTCAGCAGATAGAGGTCTTCGATCAACTGCTTCACGCGGCAGGGCCTCCTGTCTCTCAGTCAGACTGCAGCTTTGTCCCCTCGGGCAAGAGAATGGTGGGGTCCTCACGGACGGCGAGCGCAACGCGCTCGCAGATCGGCACGGTCTCCAGCAGCGTCAGGTCCCCGTGGGCGAAGTGGCCGGTGGTGATGAGCTCTTCAGCCTCCAGGACGGCCCCTATGCGAGTGAAGTCGTTGGTGTACCGGAGGTCCCGGACGTACATCTTGTAGGTGTCCTGGTAGGTGCGGCCGTCCGCGGTGATCGTGCCCGGGAAGTCCTTGTAGAAGCGGTAGGGGACTTGCTCTTGCTCCTCGACGTAGTGGAAGAAGGTGAAGCCCGCCTCGCGGTAGTCCACGCCGATGTTGAGGACACGCACACCAGCCTGCAACATCCGCTGGGATGACGAGCCAGGGCCGAACGAGCTCTTGCACTCGTGCCGGCAGGCTTCCTCGGCCAGCGGCCCGGCGGCGGCCACTGACTGGATCGGATGAAGGCTGCGCACCGTTCCGGGCAGCTTGCGGAAGTGCTCGGAGAGCGCGCCGGTCTCGGAGGGCGTCCGCTCGAGATCGAAGGGCTCGCCCGAGCAGAAAGAGAAGGTGTAGCTCGGCATCACCAGGGTGCCCGCTTCTGTCAGGGCCGCCTTGAGGCCCGCGATCGCGCCATCAGGGCCTCCCTCCATCCGGCCCAGGGCGAGCAGGAAGCTGTGCACCATCAGCAGATCCCCGGCCCGCACGCCCAACGCCCTCAAGGCCTCGGCCAACTCCTGGGGAGTCGTACTCTTCATGAGCGCGGGGCATTATATCCGAAGCGAAAAGGGTCACGCAAGTCACGCGCAGGAAGAGGTGGGAGGGGCGGAACCTCCGTCGCCGGCGCGTGTGGCAATGCGTGCAGCTATGCGCTGGGTGGCATGGCCATCCAGAGGGCCGAGGTGCCTGGCGAGGAATTGCTCGCGCTTGGCCGCCAGCCTGGCTCGGGTCGCTTCGTCGGTCAGCGCGGCGCGGAGCGTCGGGAGGATCTCATCGTAGCTGTACGCGGCCAGAGCACCGCCCTCCGCAGCATAGGGGTATTGATCGCGGCGGCTGGTCAGGTTGATGGTGACGACCGGCTTGCCCATCAGGTTCGCCTCCAGGGCCGTGGTGGAGAAGCGCGTCACCAGCACATCGGCCTGCGCCATCAGCTCTGACAGCGGCGCCTCGCCGTGAGGAACCACGCGCACCGTGTCCCCCCAGCGCTCGCCCAGGCGGTGGTAGCGGGCCAGAGCCTTCTCCTCGGGGTGCGTCTTGACCACGAGCAGGGCACCTAACTGCTGACACGCATCGGCGCTACCGTCCAACCACCACCTCGGCTCAGAGGCACTGAGACGGCTCTCTGTCGCCTGAGTGGTGATGAGGACGATCTCTCGGGCTCCCTCACGCAGTCCCTGCCCGGAGGAGGCGGCCGACGCGGGCGAGAGGTCATCATAGAGGCAGTGGCCGGTAAGCGTGAACTCGGTGTGTGGGCCGGCCAGCGGAGCGAGCATCTCCCGCGCGTACTGCCCGAACACAAGCACCTCGTCGAACGGGTCCAGCGCCCCCGCCAGGAAGTAGGGGCCCCAGATGCCATGCTGGCAGCAGATGGTGGAGAGGCCCCTCGCGTTCGCCTGGCGGATGCCGGGGGCGATGGCCTCGTTGTACGCGTTGAATGACACGACGGCGGCGGGCTGCACCTCATCGAGCAGCCGGCGCCAGAGTCGCGAATGGTAGATGGCCCTCGGCACGTCGCGGATCAGTGACGTCTGCACGCGCCGTACCAGCACGGCGCGCGCACCCGGGGAGAGGGAAAGCAGATCGTCACAGCGTCGCAGGGCCCTCGTGAAGTAGGCCTGCCACGCCCAGGAGGACAGAACATCCGCGTTGGCCCTGGCGATCATGCCGGGCGTCGTGTAGGCGTAGAGGCTGGTGTGAGGCATGTCCCCGCCGATGAGACCGGTGCTGGAGGGCTGCAAGGGTACCTCGAGCCCCAACACCCGGAGGTTGTGCTCCTCGACCAGCGTCTTGCCCACCCGCTCAAAGATGGGAGTCAGGGTGGGGGAGACGACGGCAAACACCACGTCGAAGCGGCCTGTGGCCTTGTCTCCTGGCGGCCGCAGGCGTCTGAGGAAGTAAGAACGGGCCTGCGCGCAAGTGAGGGGCGTGGCCGTCAGGCTGCGCGCGGCCCGCCGCAGAGGCCCGCTGCGCAGGCGCAGGCGTGCGCCGCAGGCGTGGGCGATGTCGCCCGCGATCTCGGCCACCATCTGCCGCCCTGACCACCACGACCGGTCGCCGGGCTCGTCCCAAGCCACGACCTCCTCGGGCTTCCGCGCGGCTGCCCGCTCGGCCAACAGGCAGTTCGCCAGGATCGGCCCGAGCGAGAACTTGACGAAGCTGTCGGCGAAGGTCTCCCAGGCGCTGTGCCCCCACTCTGAGCGAGGGTGTGCCACGGCCGGCGGCAGCAGTTCCGCCATCTCACGCGAGAGCGCCTGCGCCCGCCGCCTGATCTCGGGCACCTCGTCGTGCAGCTCGTCATAAGGCTCGGAGGGCATGAAGAGCGCCTCTTCGAAGCGCTCCACCAGCGGCAGCACCTGGTCATCAGGCCCCACGAGAGATGTCGGGGGCAGAGGATAGGCCAGGGCTGAGTTCGTGACGATGAGCCTGCTCATTTGGTGAACCAGGCGGAACACGACCACTACTGGGACACGGTCATCCTGGCGGTGCCCGTGACGCCGGTCGCGACGTCGGTGGCCGTGATCTGCCAGGCGCCGGCGGGGTCGTCGAGCGCCAACCGGAACTCGTGTGTGCCCGTGCCGTCCTGCGCGGTTATCTGACCGCCGTAGTAGTCCCACGTCTGCCCGGCGGGATCGGTGATCGCCAGGCGGTAGACGTGCATCCCGGCGGACCCGCCCTCCGTCTGCACTGTGACCCGGCAGCGCACGACATCGCCGGGCTTGTGCTCCCTGCCACCCACCTGCACGCGGACCTCGGCGACGCGATAGGGCAGCAGCGAAAAGACCTTGCAGTGCCCGGGAGCGATGAGGGCCGCGGTCTCGGCGGTCTTGCCCAGGTATTCGCCCCGGCGCAGGTCGTAGAGATGGCAGGGCGCGGCGAGGCGCAGCCTGACGTTGGACCGGCCCTCCGAGGTATCGCGCAACACGCCCAGGTAGGTTGCGTCTCCGCTCAGGTAGCGCGTCAGGTAGAGATGCTGATCGCCGTTCACCTGTGTCTTGACATGCGCCTCCGCGTGGGCCAGGGTCAGTGCCTTCTCGATCAGCTCCCTCATTGGCTCGCCCACGCCGACCTCGCGCCGGCGGGGGTAGCTGTCCAGGAACAGGTTCAGCAGCACTGCACGGCCCTTGCCGACGCTGTTGACGATCAGAAGCGGCAGGCCCGCCATCTCGCCCAGTGGCTGCCCGCCTGCCAGACTGACGCCCGGCTCGCCGCCGAAGCCCTCGAAGCTGATGTCGCGCGGATCGCAGCCCTCAAGCTGCCCGCTGAAGGCAACCTTGCCCTCAGGCCTCTTCGCCTTCGGGGCCACCGAGGCGCGCTTGATGCCGAACAGATCATCGAGGGCCCCGGTCGCACGTGGGCGGCAGTGCTCGGTCATCAGGCCGGTGCGCGCATCGGCGATGAGCGTGCCGCCGGCCTCGACGTAGCCCCTGATCTCGGCCGCCTCTGCGTCGGAGAGGGCCAGCGAGTACGGCAGGACGAAGACCGCCGGCATGAGCTTCGTCAGATCGCCCGCCTCAAGCTGAGCGTAGGCGAGAAACTCCATCTGAAGCCCGCTGTCCTCGATGGCCTTGATCCACCCGTTGCGGTTATCGCGGTACAACGTCTCTCCGCCGGTGATGAAGGCGCCGTGGATGCTCGGATGCGAGTAATGGACGTAGACATCCGCGGCGCGCTCATCGCAGGCATGCAGGAGCCGCGCCAGCCCGCTCTGAATGTCCTGCAGGTACTCGTGGGCGTCGGAGGTGCTCTGCGTGTAGGTGTAGTCGGGCCAGAAGATGTAGGTGTAGACAAAGAAGCTGCCGCCGTCGTTATCATTGAGGAGCCGCCGCCAGAGCTGGTGCTCCAGGCTTGGGCCCGTGGACGCGTAGCCCCACCACGGGATCGTCAGCATGTCGTGGAAGGAGCGGTGCATCTCGCCGGTGTTCCGATGGTCGTAGGACTGGATGAAGTCCAGCGCGTCGGTCAGGCGCCACCAGTCATACCCACCGTAGGCCGTCGCGGCCTGGGTGCCGGAGATACCCAGGCGCGCGCCCGGATCGCCCTGTTCAAGAGCATCGTCCACGAACCGGAAGAAGTCGGCGTAGGTGACCTCCATGAAGGTGCGGTGGTCGGCCCACGGGGCGTAGTTCCCGCGGTCGCGCACCTCGTCGGCGGTCATCGGCATAATCTGCTCCCAGCCCGCGAAGTCCGTCTCCCACTCGTCGTTGAGGGCGCTCAGGCTGGGATACTGTCCCTTCAGCCACTCGCGGAACTTCGCCAGGCAGCCGGGCGTGAAGTCGTAGTCGAAGGGGGTCGTGTAGTGAGTGATGGACAGCTCGTCGCCGCAGACGTAGCCCGCCGGACGGTACTTCGCCACCGCTGCCGTGATCTTCGCCAGCTTCTCGGTGACGATCTGCCTGGTGTCGTCGGCGTTCAGGCAGTAGGGGCGCTCCAGGAACTTCTTGTCCTTGGTCTTGGTGTATTCCTCTCGCTGCTGCTCGAAGTTCAGCTTCTCCTCCCCGCGAACGCGGCTCAGACGCAGCGCCTCGCCGACCACGCCCATCGGCAGGGCGCGGAAGCCGGCCTCGTACGAGTTGCGCTGCTCGCCGTCGTGAAGCCAGTTGCTCCCGGTCACGACCGTGTCTATCCCAAGCTCCTTGACGCGCGCGCTCGCGTAGGGGGCCAGGTACTCGCGCGAATATGCGCCCGAGGGGGTGCCCCACAGACTGCTCAGATACGGCCCCCACTCGCGCTCGTACCAGGCGGTCGGCATAGTCAGCAGCTTCTGCTCGCCCGCGTCCAGGACGCCGTTGGCGTCGCGCGCCTCGACGCGCACCGTCGCGGTATTCGCGATGGGCTCGGGCAGCGTCAGAGCGAACTCAGTCTCAGATGTTGCCGGGACGGTCTCAGTCTCCTGGGCGATGAGGCGACCGTGGGCGTCGCGCAGCATGGCGACCAGTTGCACCTCACCGGCGTTGGGCTCGATAGCGGAGGTCTTAACCTGCGCCTGGATGGCGTCACCCTCGCGGTAGATGGTGTCCTCGACGGTTAGCTCAGCTATCTCGACGCGCGGCGTGACGCGGAACCACGTGCTGCCCCAGTCAACGACCTTGCTAGCGTCTTGGAGGATGACGTCCACCAGATGAAGCCCACCGGCTCGTACGCCGGGCAGCTCGATGGTGGCCTCTGACTCGCCGGCGGCAGCCCTGATATCGAGCTTGAAGCTCTCCTCAACGGTCCCGAACTCGTCCACGATGCGGACCTTCGCGCTGAGTTGAGCCAGCGCGCCCGCGTTGTCAAGGCTCAAGCTGAGAAGGGCCTTATCCGCGTCCTGCACCGGCTCCTGCGGCACCACCGCAATCTCCGTGATCCGAACGCTCGGCTCGCGGCGGCCGGCCCAGAGAACGCACTTGGCCAGCAGGCTGTGATAGTACTCCCAGTACGCGAACTTGGTCGGGGCGAACTGAATCCACGGCGTCAGGCCGTTGGAGTATGAGCCGGGCCCCTGCCAGGAGGTGCAGTAGCCGAGCCCGACCACGCGACCGCCGCCGTACTCATTGACCGCCACCAGCGGGTAGTTGTCGGCACGGGCGAGCACCTCGCCGCTCTCGTTGTACCTGGACGTGTCCGCGGGCGGCAGGACCTCCCAGGGGATGCCGGCGGTCAGATAGTGCTCGGTCTCGGCGTGCCAGCTCGCCTGGGGTCGCGAGCCGCCGGCGAAGCCCTCGAAGGGCAGGGCCTCCCACAGCCTGTCCGGGCAGTCGCTGGGGTTCGCCCAGACGAGGCCGGTCCCGGCCTCGACCTTGTCCAGCAGCGTATCAATGACGTCGTCTGCGAAGACCTCGGCCGACAGCCCGCCGATGAGGATGACGTCGTAGTGGTTCTCGAGGCACCCGCGCAGATTGTCCATCACCTGGTCCATGGTCATCTGCACGCTGAACATCCCGCGCGTGGCGCTGATGGCGTACTGGGTGGTGATGGTCGGCGCGACGTAGTCCATCTCAAGGCGCTGGGCCAGCTCGACGGTCTCCCGACCCACGAGCAGGTCGTTGATGATGAGGGCCTTGATGGGCCCGCCCGCATAGGGCTTTGCCCACTTGACGTGGGGGGTGACGATTTCCTCGGAGGGCGCACGGTCCTCCGGCCCCGAGCCCTTGGCGGCGATCTTGTCCGAGAACCGCTCACCCACGCGGCCCGTGCGCTCCTCCAGCGGCTCGAGGGCGATCTGCCCGCTCGACTCGCCGACCACGATCTGATGGAAGAAGTCGGCCTCCAGCTTCTCGCCATCGAGCACCTTGCCGGAGAGGACGTACGTGCCCCGCTGATCGAGGCTCACAGAAAGCTGTTTCTCGGCCAGCTCGGTGGGGGAGAGGGCGGCGGACCAGGCATCAAGGTCTTGGGGCTGACCGTCGGGCAGGCGCTTCAGAGACATCTGCACGCTGGCCGTCCAGGGAGTGGGCGCGGCGAGACGGATGGTCACCGACAGCTCGCCCGCGGCCTCAACCTGAGCGGGCGCGTCCACCTGAGCCACCACCCGAGCCCCGGCCCCAGCAACCGACTTCATACCAGCGAAGGGAAGCAGGTGGATGGTCGTCTGCACGCTGCCGCCGTTGGGTATCTCTTGCGAGCGGAACGCCCACTCTGCGGTTGACACATCTCCGGTCATGCAGTGATAGACGCACATCAGCGGCGGGAACTCCACGATGGCCGCGACGCCTGTGGCGCTCTCGCTGACCGCTGCCGTCCAGCCGCGCGCAGGGTCGTTCCACCAGTACTGCCCACCTCCTCCGCCACCGTAGGTCACGGACTGCACGCCCTCGGTGGTGGGGACGAAGTAAGTCGTGGCCTCCTGCGGCACTCCCAGGCGGTTGTG
This sequence comes from uncultured bacterium, assembly GCA_965603135.1. GTDB lineage: Bacteria > Armatimonadota > Zipacnadia > Zipacnadales > UBA5352 > CBFDBV01. The sequence continues at coordinate 246 of CBFDBV010000041.1, read as the reverse complement.
CCACCAGAGGCCCGCGCTCATCGGCACCATCGCCTCCTGGCCGATGCTGAAGCGGTAGTCGGCGCGCACTGCGCTGGAGCCGGCCGTCAGGCTGATGGTCTTCTCGAAGGTCATCCGCTTGCCGACGCCGACTGTGCCCGGGCCGGTCATCTTCACCGCCACGCGCTGGGGGCTCTGCTCGACCTCGTAGCTGTAGACGCCGGTCTGCCACTGGTTGTAGACATCGCGGCTGGCGTAGTTCCAGAC
>CBFDBV010000040.1:0-16950 GCA_965603135.1 uncultured bacterium | reverse complement strand
TGGGCCGCAAGGTCATTGACTTCTCCGCCGACTACCGGCTCAAGTCGGTCGAGGTCTACGAGCAGTTCTACGAGAAGCACCCGGCGCCCGAGCTGATCGAGAGCGCCGTCTACGGCCTGCCGGAGCTGCACCGGGAGGCGATCGTGGACACGCAGCTCACCGCCGTCCCCGGCTGCTACCCCACGGGCGCGATCCTGGCGCTGGCCCCCGCGTGCGCGGAGGGGCTGGTGGAGCCGAGCAGTATCATAGTTGACAGCAAGACGGGCGTCTCCGGCGCCGGGCGCAGCAATCTGACGCTGACCACCCACTTCGCCGAGGTCAACGAATCGGTCAGCGCCTACAAGGTCGCCGAGCACCGGCACACTCCCGAGATGGACCAGGAACTCTCGCTGCTGGGCGAGGAGGTCCGCGTCACCTTCACGCCGCACCTGGTCCCCATCACGCGGGGGATCCTGACGACCGCCTACGCGGACCTGCGTGAGGAGATGACTGCCGCCGAGCTGGTGGAGCTGTACCGCGACTTCTACGATGGCGAGAGGTTCGTCCACGTGCTGGCCGAGGGGAAGATGCCGGGCACCAAGCACGTGAGCGGCTCGAACAACTGCCACATCGGGCTGGCCGTGGACGCCGCGAACGGGCGGATGATCGCGGTCTCCGCGGTGGACAACCTGCTCAAGGGCCTGGCGGGTGCGGCGGTGCAGTGCATGAACCTGATGTGCGGGTTGCCTGAGGAGGCGGGGCTCACACAGTTGCCGATCTGGCCCTAACGGCGGGCAAAGGGCAAGGGGCAAAGGGGAAACGGCAAACGACAGAGCGCAGAGCGTCGTTGGTTGGAGGTCGGTTGGGGGAGGGCCGGAAGCCAGAGCCGGAGGCGACAGAGATGGTAGAGAAGAGCTTCGAGGTAGTTGAGGGCGGGATTCTCGCGGCCGAGGGGTTCGTGACCGCAGCGCTCGCCGCCGGCATCAAGCCCGAGGGCCTTGATATGCTGCTGCTGCACTCCCAAGCACCGGCCGCAGCAGCAGCGACGCTCACCACAAGTCAAATGCGCGCGGCGCCGACCTACGTCACCGAGCAGCACGTCGCGGACGGCTCGGCGCGGACGGTCATCGTCAGCTCCGGGAACGCCAACGCCGCCACGGGAGAGCAGGGGATGGCCGCGGCCGTGCGCATGGCCGAGCTGGCCGCGCAGGCCACGGGCGTCGAAGTGACCGAGGCCCTGGTGTGCTCGACCGGGCGCATCGGCGTGCAGCTTCCGATGGACAGGATCGAGGCCGCGATCCCGAAGCTGGCGCAGAAGCTGAGCCGAGAGAGCGCCGACGAGGCGGCCCGCGCCATTATGACCACCGACACCGTCCCCAAGCAGGTCGCGGTCCGCTTCCGCGTCGGCGAGACGCCGGTCAGCATCGGAGCAATCTGCAAGGGCGCGGGGATGATCTGCCCGAACATGGCCACGATGCTGTGCTTCATCGCCACCGACCTGGCGATCGAGCCGGCGCTGCTGCGCTCGACGCTTCAGGGCGCCGTGGCGCGCTCGTTCAACTGCATCTCCGTGGACGGCGATATGAGCACCAACGACACGCTGATCGTCCTCGCCAACGGCGCGGCAGGGAACGATACGATCAGCGCGGAGACGGATGCCGGCTATGAGGCCTTCAGTGAGGCGCTCGACTTCGTGACCGTTGAGTTGGCGAAGAAGATAGCCGCCGATGGCGAGGGCGCCAGCAAGTTCGTCGAGGTGCGCGTGACCGGCGCGGCGAGCTACGAGGACGCGCACCGGGTCGCTCGCTCGATCACGAACTACAATCTGGTCAAGACCTGGTTCTACGGCGGCGAGTTCAACTGGGGCCGGGCAGCGGCGGCCATCGGCGCGGCCGGCGTGCCGCTGGAGCCGACCTCGGTGGAGATACGCATCGGCGGCATTGCAGCCTTTGTCCGCGGCGAGCCGGCGGAGTACGATGAGGCGGCGGCAGCAGCGGCGATGAGCGCCGAGGAGATCGTCATCGAGGTGGACCTGGGCGCAGGGGACGAGCGGGCGACCGCCTGGACCTGCGATCTGACGCCCGAGTACGTTCGGCTCAACGCCACTTGAGGGCAAGGGGCAAAGGGCAAACGGCAACAGCCAGAGTGAGCAGCGCCAACCGTGAAGCGTGAGGGGAGTTGCGTAGGATGAAGAACGGCGTGTCCCAGCGGGCCGAGGTGCTGATCGAGGCGCTTCCCTACATCAGGGAGTTCGCGGGCGCCACCATCGTGATCAAGTACGGTGGCGCCGCGATGACCGAAGAGGCCCTCAAGCGCAGCGTCGCCCAGGACATCGCGTTGCTGCGCTATGTGGGGATGCGGCCGGTGGTGGTGCACGGCGGCGGGCCGCGCATCAGCGAGATGATGGAGCGCTTGGACCTGGAGCCGAAGTTCGTCGAGGGCCTGCGCGTGACCGATGAGGCTACGATGGCAGTCGTCGAGATGGTGCTGGTCGGGCAGGTTGCGCAGGAGCTTGCGGCCTGCATAAGCGACAGTGGCGTGCCGGCGGTTGCGCTCTCCGGGCGGGATGCGCGCCTGCTCGGCGCCTGCAAGCTCGCCGGCCCGGGCGGTGAAGACCTCGGACTGGTGGGGCAAGTGACCGAGATACGCCCGGACCTGATCAATGACCTGCTCGCCGCCGGATACATCGTGATGCTATCGCCGATCGGCGCGGGCCCGGACGGCGGGCCACTGAACATCAACGCCGATCACGTGGCGGGCGAGTTGGCCGCCGCGCTGAATGCCCGCAAGCTGGTGGTGCTGAGTGATGTGCCGGGTCTGATGCGCGATCCCGATGATCCCTCGACTCTCATCAGCGAGCTGTCACTGGCCGAGACGCGCCAGATGCTCGCGTCAGATGCGGTCGCAGGCGGAATGATCCCGAAGCTGGAGAGCTGCATCACGGCGCTGGAGGGTGGCGTGGAGCGCGCGCATCTGATTGATGGCTCGCGGCCGCACTCGTTGCTCATCGAGCTTCTGTCCGAGGCCGGCATCGGGACGATGATATCTCGCTTCGCTCGAAGTGGCGAGTGACGAGCGGCGAGTGGCGAGTAACAGCAAACGACAACAGCCGTCGGCCGTTACTCGCCACTCGCAACTGTCGTTGCTGTCGTTTCTGGGCCGAAGGCCTTGCAAAGGAGACTGCAATGGACAATCGTGAGGTAGCCGAACTGTCTGAACAGTATCTGATGCCGACCTATCGGCCGCTGCCGGTAGCCTTCGTGAAGGGCGAAGGCTGCACGCTCACCGATGCCGACGGGAAGGAGTACCTCGACTTCGTGGCGGGCATTGCGGTGGTCGGGGTCGGCCACGGCCATCCGCGCCTGGCGCAGGCCATCTGCGAGCAGGCAGCGCGTATAGTGCACACCTCCAACCTCTACCTGATTGAGCCGCAGGCGCGGCTGGCCGAGCGCCTGTTCGAGCTATCATTCGCCGACCGCGCATTCTTGTGCAACAGCGGCGCGGAGGCCAACGAGGCGGCCATCAAGCTCGCCCGCAAGTGGGCCGCCCTGAACCTCCCGGCCGAGCAGCGCACCATCGTCACCGCGGAGGCCTCCTTCCACGGGCGCACCCTCGCCACCGTCGCGGCCACCGGCCAGGAGAGATACCAGAAGCCCTTCGTCCCGCTGCCACCGGGCTTCACCCACGTTCCGTACGACGACGTGGGCGCGATCGAGGCGGCGCTGGAGGAAGAAAGCGTGTGCGCGGTGATGTTAGAGCCGATCCAGGGGGAGGGCGGCATCAATGTGCCGAGCGACACCTACCTGCCCGCGGTGCGGGAGCTTTGCGATCGCCACGGCATCCTGCTGATCCTGGACGAGATACAGACGGGGCTGGGGCGCACCGGGCGCTGGTTCGGCTGCGAGCACTGGGGCGTGGCGCCGGACATAATGACGCTCGCCAAGTCGCTGGGCGGGGGCTTCCCCATCGGCGCCTGCCTGGCCGCGGGCGAGGTGGCCTGCGCCTTCGAGCCGGGCGATCACGCCTCGACCTTCGGGGGCAATCACCTGGCCTGTGCCGCTGCGCTGGCGGCGCTGGAGATCATCGAGGAGGAGGGCCTGGTGGAGAACTCGCGCGCGATGGGGGAGCTGCTGACCGGGCGTTTGACAGAGCTGGCGGAGGGCTGCGCGCGCGTGGATCATGTGCGAGGCAGGGGATTGCTGCTGGGCTTGCAGTTGACCGACGACAGCGCCCGGCAGGTACAGGCCGAGTGCCTGGAGGCGGGGCTTATTGTCAACGCCATCGGGGAGGATGTGATCCGCCTGGCGCCGCCGCTGGTGGTGAGCGCGGAGGAGTGTGAGCGGGCCGTCGCGGTCCTCTCCGACGCCCTCGCCTGAGAACGGGGACAGTCACCTATTTGCCCTGCCTGCGCGTTGGGTGACCAGCTCCACCCTCACGGGCAAATGGGTGACTGTCCCCCGTTTTCCCCCGCCCAGCAACGCCAACGACACGGCTTGCCGGCTCGGCCGTTGGCCGTGTCGTTTGCCCTTTGCCTATTGCCCTTTGCCCGCCGTTCAGAAACGCGTCTCGGCGACAACGCCCCAGCCGAAGTCCCCGTCGAGCGAGCCGACATCGGTGCACAGCCAGTCGCTCCACCAGTATCGGGCCGCGGCGTTGAGGTTCTCGCCATCGTGCTCGACCTGCACCCGCAGGAACTCGAACGGCGTGAAGTCTACGCCGCCGAAGATGCCGTCGAGCGGGCTGCCTGGGAGGGTGGTGTCACCGAAGCCTAGGTGGGCGCTCAGTACTGCCTCTTCTTCCTCCTTGATGGTGAGCGCGCTGCTGAGGACCACATACAGCGCCCGGTCCACCACGTCGCCGATGTCGCGCGCGCCGATGGCAACCTGCGGCATTCCCCTGAGGGTGAGCCAGTCGCCGATGTCCAGGTTGAGCTTGGCCTGGAAGACGGTCTCGCTGATCTCGTCGAGGCGGGTCACGCCGGCCTCGATGTTGGAGGTGAGGCCGATGTTCGCTCCCCACGCGTTCTCCCCGCCGGCGTCGCGGTCAACTCGATGGAAATGCGCCTCGATCCTCTGGGGGTGAACCGTCTGGGCGGTGGGGATAACTACCAGACCCGTCTCTCCGAACCAGCTTGGGAGAGCCTCAACGCGGGCCTTCTCGGCGGTCCAGATGTCTTCTTCGGCGAACCTCTGTGCGGCGGAGATTCCTGCGGATGCCACCAGAACTGCTGTGATCGCTGCTGCGTACAGTATCTTGCGCACGCCCAACACCTCCGGGTTCTTCACTTAGCTGGCGCTCGTAGCGAATCGGTGCGAGTATACACAGACCGCGAACGCGCGTCAAGTGCCCTGCGGGGTGAGCCGAGTACAAGGCGCAGCCCCGCGCCGAAGCGGGGCTGCGCTGATAGTGGCTTCGAGACAGGCGCCTAGTCCCGGTCAAAGTACCTGTCGGTTGGGCTCTGACCGTAGAAGAACGCGCTGGTCTTCATGCACTTGACGTGCCCGTCCATCCAGGCGATGTTGCACATGCCGTTGTGGATGGGGCAGGGGCGCGCTTTGTAGTTGGGGTCTGCGGCCAGCGGGATGCCGTCAATCTCGTCAGTGGGCACAATGTCGAAATTCGTCGAGCTGGGCTTGCTCACGCCGTGGTCGTAGCCTGTGCCCCCCGAACTATTGTTGACCTTGCCCACGTCGCAGATCATGACGGTCTCGGATGGATACTGGATCTCCGCGAGCTTTCGGTTGTTCAGGTAGTCCTGGTTGTAGCCGTAGGAGTACTCTGCGGTGCTGGGGCACCTGCATATCTGCATGTTCTTGATGTAGGGCTGGACCAGGCTCGTTTCCCACTGTCCGCCGCCGCTGTAGTATCTCGTGACCAGCCTCTCGTCGTAGTCCCCGGCGTACATCAGAACGCCGAGCGCCAGCTCCTTGAGGTTGGACGCACAACTCGCCTGCCGCGCCTTCTCGCGAGCCCTGGCGAAGACCGGGAACAGTATCGCCGCCAGAATCGCGATGATGGCGATGACCACCAGCAACTCGATGAGCGTGAATCCTGTCCGCTTCATCCGTATGACCTCCGTGGCGCGATAATGATATGCTCACTAGATTGTACTGACACCTCAACGGATAGTCAAGCAATAGTCAAGCGAGTTACGTTAAATAGTTGTGTCGGCAGGAATCACGGGGGTCAGCGTTGAACTCACGTTGCCAACCTGTACGCCCGCGAAGTCATCGAGCGGTCACCCAAGGAGGTCTGACGGCATGCCACTCAACGTAGGTCTCATCGGACTCAAAGGCCATCAGGGGACGATCCTGAGCGGCGTCCAGGCGATGGCCGACGCGCGCCTCGCTGCCGTCTGCGACGACGAACCGGCAACGCTGGAGGGCGTCTCCGGCTGGCCGTCCGCCGACGCCGAGACGGAGACCTTCAGCGCCCCCGAGAAGCTGCTCGCCGAGGTGCCCCTGGACATCGTCGGTATCTGCGGGACCGACGCCGAGCGAGCGGAAATGATCCTCGCCGCGGCCGAGCGCGGCATCCACGTCATCGCGGAGAAGCCCCTGGCCAAGGAGCTGGACGAGCTTGAGCGGGTGCGCAGTGCGGTCGAGGCCTCGGGGATCGAGCTGACAATGCTCCTGACGATGCGCTTCGAGCCGGCCTACCGGACGATGCGGCGGGTCATAGCCGAGGGCGGCATCGGCGAGGTGTGCCTGGCGACGATGCAGAAGTCCTACCGGCTGGGCGACAGGCCGCAGTGGCAGCGGGATGAGGCTACCTTCTCGGGGATCATCCCCTTCATCGGCATCCACGCGCTGGATCTCATCCGCTGGACCACGGGCCGCGAGTTCGTCGAGGGCTGCGCCTACTGCGCCAACACCGGGCATCCTGACATCCGAGACATGGAGGATAACGCCACGGTCGCGATTTGGCTCGACAACGGCGGCTCGGCCTCGGCGCGGCTGGATTACTGCCGACCGGCGGCTGCTCTCAGCCACGGCGACGACCGCCTGCGCGTGGCCGGCAGCGAAGGCGTCATCGAATCAATGGAGCACGGGGAGAAGGTCGTGCTCATCACCCAGGAGGAGGGGCCGAGGGAGTTGGGGATGGACGAAAAGGCGGATCAGTTCGCCGACTTCGTGGGCAGCATCCGGGGGGACAATCCATCGTGGGTGCCGGCCGAGGACTGCTTCAGAATGACGGAGGTCTGTCTTAAGCTGCGCGAGATGGCCAACAGTAGCGGCGTGGCCGACCTGGCATAGCGGGCACCATTCGAGACAGACGTCGTTGCCGTAGTCTGAGGTCCGAAGTCTGAGGTCCGATGTCGGAGATCACATGCGAGAGATGCACGTAGAGCGCATTACCGAGGTCGTCGCCGACCTGTGCCAGCGGGCGAACAGGTATCTGCCCGAGGATGTGATCGCGGCGCTGCGGGCCGCGCGTGAAGCGGAGACCTCCGAGACCGCGCGGGAGATACTCGACCAACTCCTGCGCAACGCCGCGATCGCGGCGGAGAAGGGCATCCCGCTCTGCCAGGATACCGGCCTGGCGGTCGTGTTCGTGGACCTGGGCCAGCAGGTCCACCTGGTAGGCGGCGCGCTCCAGGAGGCCATAAACGAGGGCGTGCGGCGCGGCTACCAGGAGGGCTACCTGCGCAAGTCCGTGGTGGATGACCCGCTGGACCGGAGCAGCAATACCGGCGACAACACGCCGGCGGTGGTTCACGTGCGCATCGTGCCCGGCGATGGGCTGAGCATCCACGTAGCGCCCAAGGGCGGCGGGAGCGAGAATATGAGCGCGCTGTGGATGCTGACGCCGGCTCAGGGGCGCGAGGGCGTGGTGGAGGAGATCGTGAGCCAGGTGCGCGCGGCGGGCGGGAAGCCGTGCCCGCCGCTGGTGCTGGGAGTGGGGCTGGGCGGCAGCTTCGAGATGGCGGCCCTGCTGGCCAAGCGAGCGCTGCTGCGCCCGTTGGGACAGCCGTCGCCGGTTCCCGAGGTCGCGAAGCTGGAGACGGACATCCTGGATGCGGTCAACGCCACCGGCGTGGGGCCGATGGGGCTGGGCGGGAGGACCACGGCGCTGGCGGTGCACGTGGAGCGTCATCCCTGTCACATCGCGAGCCTACCGCTGGCGCTCAACGTCCAGTGCCACGCCGCCAGGCACGCGACAGCGAGGCTCTGAAGCGCCCGACCGGCATCAAGACACCGCGCAGGGCAAGCCCTGCGCTGGAACGACATCATCATTTCCGAGCGGAGTGCTTGCACTTCGCGAGCCAACCCAGAGAGAATCGGCTCAATGGCTGCGCCCAGGCAACTCACGATGCCCCTTGAGGGGTGTGTCATCGGCCGCCTCCGTGCGGGCGAGGTCGTCTCGCTGAGCGGGGCGGTGTACACCGCCCGCGATGCGGCGCACAAGCGGCTGATGGAACTCATCGAGGCGGGGGAGGAGCTGCCCTTCGAGCTGGAGGGGCAGGTCATCTACTACTGCGGGCCGAGTCCCGCTCCGCCCGGGCGGCCCATCGGCGCTGCTGGGCCCACCACCGCCTCGCGGATGGACCCCTTTGCGCCGGAGTTGCATCGCCTGGGGCTCAAGGCCACCATCGGCAAGGGGAATCGCTCGGACGAGGTGCGGATGGCCCTCAAGCGCTGGCAGGCGGTCTACTTCGTGGCAACCGGCGGCGCGGGCGCGCTGCTGGCGGACTGCGTGAAGTCGGCGGAGATCGTGGCCTACGAGGAGCTGGGGCCGGAGGCGATCCGGCTGCTCGAGGTCGTGGAGTTGCCGGTCATCGTCGGCTACGACGCGCACGGGGGGAGCGCCTTCGCCGGCGAGCAACCGCTAGCCTAGCGCTCAGCCTGTGCAACTTGCTGGAGGTAACAATGGAAGAGACGCTGATCATCGTGAAGCCTGATGCCACGGGCCGAGGATTGCTCGGGAAGATAGTCGCGCGCTTTGAGGAGGATGGGTTCGAGATCGTGCAGATGCGCTATGAGGTGCCGGCGCGCGAGCTGATGGCCGAGTTCTACGCCGAGCACGAAAGGAAGGAGTTCTACGAGGGTCTGCTGGGGTTTATGACCTCCGGCCCGGTCTGCTTCCTGCGCCTGCGACGGGAGGACGCCATCGCGCGCGCCCGGGAACTCGCCGGGCCCACCGATTCCGCGCAGGCGCCCCCTGGGACCATCCGCGGGGATTTCGGGCTCGATGTGCGGAAGAACAGCGTACACGCCTCGGACTCGGCCAACTCCGCCCAGCGGGAGATCGCGCTCATCTTTCCGGATGGATGACCACCCCACGCGAACACAGAACCCCGACCGGCAAAGAGCCAGTCGGGATCGGGTGGGCCTGCCTATGGAGGCTGTCTATCCAGCGGAGATCTCGTTGGTGCAAGTCCCCACCATGTTGCCTATGACGTCGGCCAGGCCCTCCCACGCCGTCAGGCCCGCGAGGGCGACAAGCACCAGCAAGAGAGCATACTCCACCGTCGTCAGCGCCTGCTCATCGGTCCAGATGTCATGCACCAGCCTGCGCATCAGAATTCCCCTCCTTACGCGCGCCGCCCGACAGCCGCTTCTCACTGTCGGGACAGTTCCCCCAGGTTTCTCGAACTCCGACGAGCCGGCGGTCCTGCAATACGAGGAGAGTATACCACAATGATTATTCCATGTCAAGGCAAAACATAAACCAACAATATCTTAGCAAAGTCTCTGATTCTCCCCTCGTTCGCATCAAGGCAGGCTCAGAGGGGCTGTTCTGGGTACCGCCTCTGGTCTGCCTCAGGACAGGTACTGACCTTCCGCCCCTCAAGCCCCGTGGAGAGGGTGTTGGCCATCGCCACCCCCTTGTCCAGCGGAGCGCTTGCGCTCCGGTCGCAGGGCAAGCCCTGCGCTGGGGAAAGGGGGCAAGCCCTCGGCTGGGAAAGGCTGCGGCCTTCTTCCTGGGCGACGCTCCTTGATCCCAGAAGCTGACCAGTCACGCCTCAGCCTCGAGCTGGGGCGAGGGCACATTCCCGGGGGCTACGCAAGCGGTGGATCACAGGGAGGTCCCCGGGCGCCAACGCGGAAAGGCGAAGCCGATGCGAGAGGACGACAAGCGAATGAGCCGGATGCTCGGCGTGGGAGGGTGCTTATGTCCCAGGAGCGCAAGCACGGATGCTCGCCAGAGGAGTTCGAGGAGTGGGCGCAGGATGTGATGCGGGAGAGCTCGCGGACGGTGTACAGCGGAGCATCGCTGCGGTGTCTGGCGATGCCGATGGGTGGCATCGGGGCCGGCAACTTCGCGCTCGCCGGCGACGGGACGCTGCGCCAGTGGCAGATCTTGAATCAAGTGAACCACACAGCGTTTCTGCCGGACACGTTCTTCGCCATCTGGGCGCGGGCCGGCCGCGGGGCAAGGGCACCCGTCGCGCGCCTGCTCCAGACCGACTGCTTCTACTGGGATGACTTCGAGCCAGCGGCCAGCACCAGCGACCACGTCATACCGGAGCAAGCGCTCGCGTGGGGAATTGACGGGGTCGAGGACATCCAGTACGTGGGCGAGTATCCGATCGCCGAGCTTGAGTACCTGGACTCTGAGCTGCCGGTCGAGGTGCGCTTGCAGGCCTTCTCGCCGATGGTGCCGCTGAACGCCAGGGACTCGGGCCTGCCGGCGGCCATCTTCGTATTCGCGGTGAAGAACACAGGCGATGCGCCGGTCGCCGTCACTCTCGCTGGCTCGCTGCAGAACGCGGTGGGCTATGATGGCGGCAGCGGCATCGCCGGCAACAGGTGCGAGTGCTACGGTGGGAACTGCAATGAGGCGGTGCGTCGGTCCGGTATGACCGCGGTGAGCATGTCCAACGCTCGCGTGCCCCGGGATGACGAGAGTTGGGGCTCGATGGCGCTGGCGGCGCTGAGCGAGGATGCGATGGTGCAGGAGCGCTGGCGCGACCTGGAGGCGTTCTGGAATCGCTTCGGCACCGACGGCCGGCTCGGGCCTGCGACCCCGGGTGGGGAGAGCCCGCCGGGCGAGACCTTCAACGGGACCGTTGCAGTGCCGATGCAGCTTGATCCGGGTGAGGAGCGGCAGGTGACCTTCGTCATCGCCTGGCACTTCCCGAACCACTACGTGAACTGGGACCAGGCCGGCTTCGGCATCACCGACCGCAAGAGCAAGCTCTACCTGGGGAATATGTACAACAACTGGTTCGAATCGGCCCTGGGCGTGGTCGAGCACGTGGGCGACAACTTCGACCGCCTGGCCGAGCAGACGCGGCGGTTCCGCGACAGCTTCTACGACAGTACGCTGCCTTACTGGCTGCTGGATGCGGTCACCTCGCAGGCCTCGACGATCCGGACGCCGACGTGCATCTGGAATGAGGACGGGAACCTACACGCCTTCGAGGGCTGCCGAGGGGCGGTGCATGGGGAGTGGGGGCTGAGCACCGGCTGCTGCCCGCTGAACTGCACGCACGTGTGGAACTACGAGATGACGCTCTCGCGGCTGTATCCCGACCTGGAGCGGACGATGCGCCGCACCGACTGGAAGGTGCAGCAGACGGACGAGGGCGCTGTGATCTTCCGAACCGTGCTGCCGCTGTATCTGCCGCGCTGGAGCGTGGACCCGGGGCAGTTCGAGCGCACCAACATTGCCTGCGACGGGCACTGGGGGACGGTGCTGAAGACCTACCGCGAGTTCCAGCAGTCCGGCGCGCGCGAGTTCCTGGACGGGATGTGGCCCAACGTCAAGCAGGCGATGGAGTACGGCTTCGCGACGTGGGACGAGGACGCGGATGGCGTGTGCGATGGGCCGCAGTGGAACACCTACGACCTGTACTTCCACGGCAAGAACACGTTCTGCTCGTCGCTCTACCTGGCGGCTCTGCGCGCGTGCGAGGAGATGGCGAAGGTCCAGGGCGACGAGGAGCTGGCCGGCGAGTGTCGCCGGCGCTTTGAGGCCGGAAGCAAGATCATTGACGAAGAGCTTTTCAACGGCGAGTACTATGAGCAGCGCTTCGATGAGAGCATCGAGAGCGCCGACTACCATCAGTACGGCAAGGGTTGCCTGTCGGATCAGCTCTTCGGGCAGTGGTGGGCGCACACGCTGGGCCTGGGCTACATCCTGGATGCGGAGAAGGTGCGCGCGGCGCTGGCGGCTATCTACAAGCACAACTTCAGGCACGATCTGGTCGGCCACGTGCAGCAGCCGCGCATCTTCGCCTCCGAGTGGGAGAAGGGACTGCTCACCACCACCTGGCCCCACGGTGGCCGGCAGGACAGGCCGATGCTCTACTGCGACGAGGTCTGGACGGGGATCGAATATCACGTGGCGAGTCACATGCTCTACGAGGGGATGATCGAGGAGGCCTTTCACCTGGTCAAGGCTGCGCGCGACCGGCACAACGGGGTCACGCGCAACCCCTGGTGCGAGATAGAGTGCGGCGATCACTACGCGCGGCCGATGAGCAGTTGGGCGCTGCTGGAGGGCGCGAGCGGGCGCGTTTACGACGCCTCGCGGGGGATGCTGGGCTTCGACCCGCGAGTGACGCCCGAGGACTTCCGCGGCTTCTTCATCACCGCCGCCGGCTGGGGGACGTTCTCGCAGCAGCGCTCTGAGGGCGCTCAGGAGAACGCCCTGGAGCTGGCCTACGGGGAGCTGCGCCTGGAGTTGCTGCGCCTCGGCTTGCCTGATGACGGCGGCGAGCCGACGAAGGTCGAGGTCGGGCTCGACGACAAGACGGTCACAGCCGAGTGGCAGATCGTGGACGGGCAGCTCTGCCTGAACTTCGTGGGCGGCGTCCAGCTTTCGGAGGGAGCGCACCTGACGGTCAGCATCGCTTGGTAGCAACCGGAGGTGCGGCAGGTGGCAGACAGCGGCCAACAGGCACGCGAGGTGACGTACCATGCAGTCGACCGCGGCGCAAGCTGCCTGCTTGGGTGCCTGGCCCTCTCCTGTCTGCTGCTGGGGGTGGGGATGGGCCTGTGGTTTGTGACCGGGGGGATGGCGATCTGGAAGGCAGCGGTCGCTGTGCTGGGGGTGGGCGCGGGGATCAGCCTGGTGGCGTTCCTGCGCTCGCCCATGCGGGGGCGGTGGGAGGTGACCTTCGATCCCGAGGCCCGCATCGTTCGCATCTACACGCGGGTGCGTGGGAAGGCGAGCACCGAGGAGATCGGCTTCGACGAGATCGAGCACATCGGCCTGACTCCGGTCGAGCGCGAGACCTCACGGGGCGAGATGGCGACCTCTCAGTTGGCGGTGCTGTATCTCAAGGGCGGTCGCGAGCCGGTTCGCTTCGATGAGAGGCTCTCCATCAGCGACCCTGAGCGCGCTGAAGAGGTGCTCGCGGAGATGAACGAGCTGCTTGGTGAACAACGGGCAATGGGGAATGGGCAAAGGGCAAAGGGGAAACGGCGAACGGCAAACGGCAACGACACGGCGTAGCGCAGAAGGGCGGAATGGTGTCCTGAGCGCGGTTGGAGCTGTTGGTGCGAAGTCCGAGGTCTGAGGTCCGATCTCGCCCTTTCACTCCCCGCCGGCTACCAGCTCCAGGCCGAAGTCGAAGTCGAGGTCCACCTCAAAGAGCCGCCGCCAGGGGAGCCTCACGTGCGTGCCCTCCAAGGCGGTGAACACTAGGCTGCTGCGGTTCTCGCCGACGCCGATCTTGACCGTCTCGCGCGCGAGGAAGTGATCGGACCACAGGTCGTGCGCCTCGGCCATCAGTCTCTCCCCGACCATGCGCTCGGTCTGCCGGTAGCTGTCAGCAAGGTTGAAGACCGAGGCCTGGAGCAGATTGACCACCTGCTCGGTGACCGCTGGGCGCACGCGCGTCTGATAGAGCCAGTCGTCGGTCAGCCGCGTGAAGAGGAACTCCACGTGCGCGCGCTCGGCATCCAGCAGCGAGTTCAGCAGCTCCAGGTAGCGCATAGGGGAGATGTCGGTGAGGAGCTGCGCCAGGTCGAAGGCGCCCTTGTCCTGGAGCGCGATGAGGCGCAGCGTGCCATGGGCCAGCGCGGAGCCGACCGAGTTGCCCGCCGTGTTCCATGCCGCGAACGACAGCAGGCGGTGCAGCTCCAGGTCGCTGCGCCTCAGCTCGCGCATAAACAGCTCGTCGGCACCGTTGGGGAAGGCGGCATCGCAGACGACGACGTGTCGGCCCGCCGCCTGCGCGGCGTGCCTGAGCAGGTCACGCAGCTCCTGGCGACGGCGTTCGCGTCCCGCCGAGCCGGGGCTGACGTAGTCCTGGCGCGCACCCTCCTCCGGAGTGACCACGGCGAGGGTGAGGTCCGGCTCGCGGTCATCGGCGCAGGCGGTTGCGTGGATGGCCTTGATGTGCGCGTCAACGGTCTCTCGGAAGGGCCGGTCCTCGAAGGTGGCTATGCGGTCGGCGCCCTGCTCGGAGGAGTAGATGACTCTGACCGTGGGGGTTTTGAGCATGTGCTCGTGGATGAAGCGCGCGAGGAGGGTCATCCCGGCCTCATCGGCCCCGGGGTAGATCATAACCTTGTCGCCGACGCCGCGCTCATCTACGAGGGCCGCGAGGGCTTCTTGCTCGGGTAGGTGTGCGCCGAACTCGGCCGCATCCTCCTGGGTCAGAGCGAGGAAGTCGAGATTTCCCTCGGCCACCTCCTCGATGGCGCGGCGGTTGATGGCGTGGTTGCGCCGCCGCGCGGCCTCGTAGTTGTCAATCACCTCGCTGGGGATCCTGCGTTCGAGGTCCCGGACGCGTGAGGCGAACTGACTCTCCCCCAGGCGCTGGAGGCGGTCAGAAAGCTCGGTATACTGGCGCATCAGCTCCCAGTACTCGGCGGTCTGAGGCGAGTCGGCGGTGATAGAGAGCCTCATTATGACGTTGAAGGCGTAGATGGCCGCCTCGCCAAGGTCCTCGCGCAGGCGCTTGAGCAGGGCCAGGCGCTCCAGCGCGGTCTCGGTGGCGACCGTCGGGGTGCGTGAGGCGACGAGGCCGCCGTAGCAGAGCATGTCCAGGGAGATGATGGCGGAGTCCATGCGCGCTCTTGGCTCGAGCAGCCAGTCCGCGATCCCGTCAGGCTGGCCGGCCCGGTCATAGCTCCCGAGCAGCTCGGGTGGCGGGACCAGCAGCTCGAAGTCCACCATCCGCGCCAGGAGCCGCGGCAGCCTGGCATTGCAGGGACGATCATCCATCGGCACGTAGGCAATCCGGTGAGCCCTGTGTCTTAGCGCCACGCGCTTTCCCTCCTGCCGGGGAACGGCGGGCAATCGGCAATGGGCGAACGACAACGGCACGGCTGACCGCATCATGCAGTCAGTGCGTCAACGGCCTGCCGGAACTGAGCGGTTGCCTGCGCGAGCGGCTCGGGGTCGGTGCCGGTGACGATGGCGCCGATGAGCACGCCCGCGGCGCCCGCGTCCCTCAGAACGCCGACCTCCTCGGGCCGGATCGCCCGCTGCGTCGGCACGATCACGGGCAGCCCCGAGCGGCTCGCGATCTCGGCGTAAGCCGACACGTCGGCCGCGGTCAACGGCCCGCCGTAACCCTCGTGCTCGATGATGGAGGCCTCAATCATATCAGGGCGGCTCTCGCCCTGCACGTCCTCGACGAGGCCCCAGGGCCAGCAGTGAGCGCCGAAGGCCACCATCACCGACATCGCCGTGTCGTCCATGCGCAGCATCCAGGCGGGCATATCGTCGGCGTAGAGGTCGAAGAAGTCAATGCCCATCGCATCGAGCCGGCGCAGGTCCTCCGGCGAGGCCACGGTCTCCCCGGCCCCCGGGACGATCCCTACCGGCGCGCCCAGGGCGATGATCTGCGCCAGGCGCGGCGCCTCGTCTTCGAGGCTGCCGGTGTCCAGGCCGCTGGCGTGGTGACGCAGGTTGATATGGACCTTCAGGCCGTCGGCCCCCGCGTCCAGGGCCGCTTTCCCCAGCTCGACGTCGTTGCGGGGGAGACTGACGAGCAGCGCGAAGTTGTCGCTCAGGAATCTCGCCAGCCGCCGTCGCTCGTCGCGCTTCGCTTGCACCGGTCTCCCCTCGGCTCAGCCGTCGGGTGCCGTCACGGCCAGTATTGTGCGCGCGGCAGGAGGACCCTGATGTGCGTCACGCCCTCGAGCGCCGTGTACGCCTCCGCCGGCAGCGGCTGATACGGGTTGAGACTCCCCTTGATGCGCCGCAGAACCGTGCTGTTCGCATCATCGGGCGCGTCAGGGTCTATGCAAATGCGCGGCATAGCTTGCCACGGGCCGTCGCTGATCTTCGCCTGCACCAGACAGCGGGCGAGCAGGCGCTGCATCCAGTCCTCGTGGCGGCCGCTGATGTCGTCGGGACGGTAGTTGGGCGCCAGGTATCCGGCGAACAGCGGCGCGATGCCCTCCCACGAGGGGTCCAGCGCGCTCACCGGCCCGACCACCATCCACTGCGTGTTGCGGCGGATGTAGGCGACCTCCGGGCTCTGCGCGTGGCCCGCGGGCACTATCTGGAAGCCGCCGACCATCCCCAGCGGCGAGGTCGAGATGTCTATCACGCCCGGATGGTTGGCTCTTATGCGCCCGGGCGCCGCGTCCACCGTCCCCGTGAACCGCCCGATGCCGACCACGGGCCGCAGTACGCAGCCGATGACCTTGCTCTCGCCATCTGCGTAGCGAAGCGTAATCAGGCCGCCGAACCGGTTCTCAAAGATCAACTCCGCTGCCGCTCGCTCCGGCTGCCCGACGATGATGAGCAACTCATCACCGTCAGCGGGCGCGTAGTCTGCCGGCAGGGGCAGGTCGCTGCCGTCGCGGATGATGCGCACGGGCGAGTTCACGTAAGGCGCCAGGCCGCCGCCGAAGATGGCTACGCCGGGCTCGATGTCTGTGATGATGACGCTCGATGCCTGGCGCTGGGCCGCGCCTATGACTTCGCCGGCGGGCACGATGCTGAAGATCACGCCGCGCCCGGTGTCCGGGTGGTTGCAGACCTTCACGTGTATCGCGTTGACCGCCGACGCGCAGACCGTGCTGTCGAACGCCCACTTGCTGGCCGTGTACCCTT
>CBFDBV010000039.1:0-16977 GCA_965603135.1 uncultured bacterium | reverse complement strand
GGGAGAACCCGCGCCCGGCGCAGAAGATCAAGTGGCTTGACATCGTGACGGCGGGCAAGGCCTACGTGGGTGTGCTGGCGATAACCGGCGTATTGCAGGAGGCGGACGGATAGGCTTGGAGCCTATCCCAGGATTACCAGACGGTGGATGATAGGGCGGGATGCGAGATGAAGCCTTCAGGTGACTTCGCGAAGCTGCAAAGCCTGTACCGAGACGAGCTGCTGGGCAATATCGTCCCGTGGTGGATGGAACATGCCATTGACTGGGAGAACGGCGGCATCTGCAACTTCATCGAAGACGACGGCACCGTGGTGAGCACCGACAAGTATATGTGGTCCCAGCTTCGGGCGCTGTTCACCTGGTCGGCGCTGCACAACCGGGTCGAGCCGCGCGAGGAGTGGCTGGAGGTCGCGCGCAACATCTGCGACTTCATCCTGCCCTACGGGCGCGATGACGAGGGCCGCTGGGTGTACTGGCTGAGGGCGGATGGGAGCGTGGTGGAGGGCGCCACCAGCATCTACTCCGACGGCTTCGCCATCATGGGCCTGACCGAATACGCCCGGGCCACGGGCGATGAGCGGGCCATCGAGGTGGCGCTGGAGACCTACGAGAATGTCCGGGCGCGGCTCGCCATCCCTGGCTCATATCTGACGGCGCCCTACGTCGTCCCCGACGGCGCCAAGGCCCACGGCGTGTCTATGATCTTCTCCACTGTCTTCCACGAGTTCGGCAAGCTCCTGGACGATGAGGACATCATGGACGCGGGCTATGAGCACACCCTCCAGGTGATGGATCACTTCCGCAAGCCGGAGAAGCAGTGCCTGCTGGAGTACGTGGCGCTGGATGGCTCGGTGCTGGGCATTCCCGAGGGCCGCGTTGTGGTGCCGGGGCACGCCATTGAATCGATGTGGTTCCAGATGCACATCCTCGCTGATCACGAGGAGGTCGAACGCATTGATGATGCCATCGAGTGCATAAGATGGCACGTGGAAGCGGCGTGGGACCCGCTGCACGGCGGGATGTTTCTGGCGGTGGACAGCGAGGGCACCGAGGAGCCAGCCTGGGAGCACCACGAGAAGAAGTTCTGGTGGGTGCACACCGAGACCCTCTATGCTCTGCTGCTGGCCTATCGCCACTGCAGGGAGCAGTGGTGCCTGGACTGGTACGACCGCGTGCACGAGTGGGCGTTCGCTCATTTCCCGCTGCGTGAGTATGGCGAGTGGGCGATGCGGCTGACGCGGGAGGGCGAGGCGCCCGAAGGGCTTCTGAGCCTGCTGCCGCTGCCCATCAAGGACCCCTTTCACACGCCGCGGGCGATGATTATGTGCATCGAGGTGCTCGAGGAGCTGAAGTCCGGGGACCAATACTGACAAGCACTGAGAAGGCGCGCCGCCCGGGCATTGCTGCCCGGGCGGCTGCTTCTGCCCTCGGATACTTGGTCATGTCTCCCGCCTCTTACGGCCACGACCAAGGCCGTACACCTACTGCCGCTGTGTGCCTGCCACAGCGTCGAACTGCGCCAGGTCACGGAAGTGTCTGTGTGCCGCCTTCCCGCGCCGTCTCAGTAGCTGCATTGATTGGTGGTGTTGACGCACGTCGCGCTCAGATTCTGCCTCTTGGATCCAACAGGGATGTTTATCGGGTTTGGGGTCGCCCAGCACCGGCATTGCACCGATACTTTGTACTGCTTTGCGCCCTTCAGGTAAAGCCGGTAGTTGCCCTCCGTGTCAGTCTCGGCCGCGTAGATCGGCGTGGCCTTCAGGTCCGTCTGGCTTTTTGAGTGGAAGCCAAGTTTATGCTTCCTGGTGGCGCCGTTGAGCTTGCCGTATGTCCAGCCCATTGGAGGATCCCTCCCTGAGTATATTACTCTCAAGGGACCGCCTGTAGCGATCCCAACGTGCACACCTGTTTTCGACCTGCGTGCTTGTCGGCACATGAGCCCGCATCAGTGTGGCTAAGACGCACAGCGGCAGGCGTCCCTAGTACATCGGCGCTGGCCCCATGGCGGCGACGGTGGCGACCCACTGATCTATCTGGAAGTCCCGTGCGGCAGCGGATGGGGTCACCTCTGCCGAGCCGGCCGCCAGGAGGTCCAGGGTCCCGAGGCCGGTAGCGTGCCAGCGCAGCGCAGCGACAATCCTCCCTCCTTCCGTGAGTTGGCCGCTTCCGTCCAGGTCCTCGCCGAGGGTGAAAGCGCCCTCGTAACCGTCAGAGGAGGCGAACCGCCACCGATCCCACCGCTCCCCCTCTGCACTCAGTTGGAAGTCCAGCTTGTTGGTCGAAGGGGCGGTGAACGTACCGTTGGCGCCTTCGGAGAACACCGGCCAGAATGGGGCTCCCGGCGCCCAGGTCAGCGGCACTCGCACCTCCAATTCCGAGCCGTCAGGGAGCGCAAGTGTCAGACGGTCCTCTACCTCGTCAACTCGGTTCAGCAGGAATGTCATAGCCCGGCCGTCCGGAAGGGTGGCGGTGCCGTCCCAGGTTTGCGGGGTCCCGGGCGCGTCGAAGTCCGCGATTATGGTATAGGCAATTCGTGCCCCGTCGCCATAGGCCTCTTCCACGTCCTGGGTCACTACCCCCCCCACCCAAACGGGCACCCCCCAAGTCATTGTCACGGAACTTCCATCCGGCGATGTTAGAGTGCCGGTTCCCGACTCATCGAGGTGTATGGTCCAGTCATACTCGGAGCAGTCGCTGTTCGTTCCCCACATGCGGAAGGAGCCATCGGGCAGGTCCTCGAAGTTGAAGGTCGGCTCACAGTCCCCGCCCTCCCCTGCTTTCTGGTAGAGGATCTTGAACCAGCTCTTGACCAGCAGCACCGCGCTGAGGTGATCGGCTGCAATCTCCTGCACGCTTGCGCCGCGCACACTTGCCGCGGTAACGCCTGGGCCGGAGCAGCCTGCACTGAAGAGCACCGCAGCCAAGATGCCCGCAAAAGCCAACGCCGCAGCAGTCCGTTTCATCTCTCTGTGCCTCCAAACGTCCTTCTCCGTCAGCGACGCGCCTGTGCTGTTGGGGCGCGCCGGCAGCTCAGTATCTGTATTCGACCCCGCCGCTCACTCTCGTCCCCGGGCCCGGATAGCCCTGCCAGAACGCGTAGTCCTGGTCGAACAGGTTCTCGACGCTGAGGAACAGATCGGTGTGCAGGTCGCGCTGCTTCGCCACCCGTAGGTTGATGAGATTGTACGAGCCCAGCTCGGTGGTGTTGGCGATGTCCGCGTAGCGCCTGCCGATGTGGAGCCAGGCGACGCCGACGCGGACGCCGTTCTCGTCCATATAGTCAAGCCGCAGTTGACCCGCGAGCTTCGGCTGGTACGGTATCTCAACGCCGCCGGCGTCGTCGTTCTCGCTGTCGGTGTAGCGCAGCCAGATGCCGGCGCTGAGGTCGCGGCCCACCCAGTGCTCCCACTCGATCTCACCGCCCGTGAAGGTGCCCGAGGCGAGCACCATCCCCACCTGGCCGGGCGCCCAACGCGGGTCATCGAGATCAACGATGAAGTTCTTGAGCGTGCGATGGAAGCCCGAGAGCCGGAGCAGCGAGCCGTCGGCCGGCGTAAGTTCATACTGCAACTCGTAGGACTGGCTGAAGCCGCCCGTCGCCAGGTCCAGCGGCGAGATCCAATCGCGCAGGGCCCAGTCGTCAACCGGGGAGAGTTCCGAGACGTCGTCGCGCAGCACCGGCCGCGTCAGGACCACCAGGGTCGCGTCCTCCGCCAGCTTGTGCCTCAGGTAGGCCTCGGGCCGCGCCACGGGCTCCATTCCTTTGCGCGTGGCCAGGCGTCCGCCCAGCATCAGGCTGGTCTCCGGCCGCGGCCGCGACCGGTGCCACAGATAGAGAGTGGCCGCGTCACGACTCTCGCTGTCCGAGAAGGGCGTCCACGTCACCGGCTGGGCGGAGCCGGGCAGATTCGGCGTGCCGACGAGCCCAGAGACCTCCGTCTCCTCGGCAGAGAGCGCGACGCCAGCCACCAGCGAGGAGCGCGAGCCAAGCGACCTGTCCACGCGCGCCTCCAGCGTCGGCCCCTGGCACTCCAGCTCAAGCCGCTGGAAAGGCTTCGGATCGCCTCGCAGGCTGTCGGGGTTCCAGTCCTCGAGCGAAGAGGACGAGTAGCCGAGCTTCAAGGTGACCTCGGAGCCGTCCGGCTCCACTCGGCGGGTGAGGCACTTGAGGTCGAGGCCCTCGAAATCGCTCTCGTAGTTGCGGTCTTCAGGGGCGCCCGAGGCAAGTAGCACTCCGGGCTTGTCCCGCGCCTCGCGCTGCCAGCTCACGAAAACCGCGTCAACGTGATCCGCGGCGGTCTGCCGCCCGCCGATGCCAAGCACGCTGGTGCGCACGATCCGCGAGTGTCGGCGGTCCCAGTCAGTGTTCTCGTAGCCGCCTCGGATGAAGTAGCTGTTCTGCCCGCTGTCACGGCGGCCGTCGTTCTTGAGGTCGCCGATCAGGCCCGGGCCCGAGACTGTCGCTTCGGTCCGCGAATACTCGCGGCTTTCGAGCATAGCCGACGGCTGGGTGGTGATCGCCTCAAGCTGATGCCTGAGCGCGTCGCGCGCCTTGCCCTGTCGCACGAAGACCTCGGCCATTTGCAGGTGGGCGAGGGGGTAGCTCTTGTCGAGTTCAAGGGCGCGCCGCAGGGCGGCCCAGGCCTTGTTGGTGCGGTTCTGCTCGAGGTAGACGCGCGCCAGAGTCGTGTGAACGCGCGCGGACCTCTCGCCCAGCTTCACCGCCAACTCGCCCTCGCGCACCGCGTCCGCGAAGCGGTTCAGGTCGAGGTAGGCGATCGCCAGGTTCGCGTGCGGCATGCTCCAGTCGGGCTGCGCGGTGAGGGCGGCCTCGAACTCGGCAACAGCCTCCGTGAGTTCCCCGACGGCCAGGTGGACTGCGCCCTTGTTGTTGTGCGTGGACGCGCGCGCCGAATCCAGCGCGACGGCCGCCTTCTGCATCGCCATCGCGAGCGCCAGGTTGCCCTGGCGAGCGTAGGTGACGCCCATGCCGGTGCGCGCGGCGACCAGCTTCGGGCTCAGCTCGAGCGCCTTGACGAAGGCGCGCTCAGCTTGCCTCAGGTCGTTCTCCGCCAGCAGGATCATCCCCAGAGCGCTGTACGCAGGCCCCAACAGCGGATCCAGGCTGACGCTGTATTCCGCCTCGGCCAGGCCGTCAGTCAAGTTGCCCTCGGCGACATAGATGTCCGAGGACAACAGGTGAGCGGTCGCCGAGTTTGGACTTGCCTCGAGCGCCAGGTCCACCTCATCCCGCGCCGCCTGCAAGTCGCCGGCGAAGAAGTGAACGGTCGCGAGACTCTCGCGGGCAAGGCCGGAGGCCGGAGCAAGCCCCACGGCCTTTTGAGCGGCTGTCAGCGCAGGGACGATGTTCCCCTCCGCCAGCTCGACGACCGAGAGATGGGCGTGCGCCTGATAGGTGTTCGGGTCGAGCGCGATGGCGCGCTCCAGGGCGGCGCGAGCCGGCTTGGCAGCTCCCTGCCGCATGTTCACCAGACCCGTCAGAGTCTGGCCCAGCGCATTGTCCGGCTTGAGGGCGAGGGCCTTCGCGAGGCTCTCCGTGGCCCGCTCAATGCTGCCGTCCGTGCCGGAGGCTGCCTGCGCGGCGGCCTGCCCGATCAGCGGCTCCGCAGCCTCAGGGGCGAGCTTTGCGGCGGCGACGAAGGCCGCCTCGGCCTCGGCTGTGCGCGCTTGCCCAAGCAGGCTGAAGCCGAGCCGCAGGGCGGCGTCCACGTTCTCCGGCTCCAGCTCCAGCGCCCGTCGGTAGGCCGCTTCGGCGCCGGCGAGATCGCCCAGGTCGTGCAGCAGATCGCCCACGCGCAGTTGCGCCGGCACATCGTTCGGCGCTGCGGTGGCGGCATCCGTTGCCTCGCTGGATAGCTCCCGGAGGCGCTCGCGCGTCTCGGACGGGAAGAAGCGCGTCTCCCAGCCGAGCCAGATGGCCTCCAGAGATGCCTCCCACTCGAAGTAGCCGGAAGGATCAACGCGCATCGGCCGCGAGGGTGCGGAGCCGACAGTGGCCGTGCTCTGCTCACTCTCTCCCACCACTACTCTGCCGAAGTCGTTGTAGAACGGGACACTGCCCTCCAGGACCGTTATCACGGTGGTGCCATCCGCACTCACTTCGAGCACGAACTTGGTGCCCTCGGGTGCGGCGATGGCGGCCTGACTGCCGAAATGCGTCCCCCGACCGCCGATGATCCAGATGAAGACCTTGCCCACGGCGATGCGCAGGCAAGCCACGGCGCCCCGGGGCCGTGGGGGTGGGGGCGGAATGATGACCTCTGTTCCCGACGCCAGGTTGAGCCTGGTTCCGTCAATGAAGATCGTGGCCGTGGCCCTCGGAGAGGTCCGCACGCGGTCGCCGCCGTAGAGCCTGTGATGGGCCGGCTCTGTCACCCTGAGCCAGGGGGCGGGGGCCTGGCCGCCGCGCTGGACCTTGACGGTGCCGACCACGGATTCAAGAGTGGCCCGCGGCACGCGCGTCACACACCAGCCCGGTGCCGCCCATACGAACACACTTGCCGCCACGATGCCTGCGAGAGTCAGCTTGCGGTTCATCATCTCAGTGACACACCTCATTGCGTTTGCGCCGGCTGCGTAGCCGGGATGGTGAGGACAAAGGTGGAGCCAAGGCCCGGCTCGCTTTCGGCGTGAATGGTGCCGCCGTGGGCGCGCGCGATTCTCTCGACCGAATACAGTCCGATGCCGGTGCCAGCGATGCGCAGCCCCTCAGGCACGGCGCGTTGGAAGCGCCCGAAGATCCTTGCCTTCTGGCCCTCGCTCATACCCAGGCCCCGGTCAATGACCCGGATCACCACCTGGGTGTCCTGTGGCTGGACCTCGACGATGACAGTGCCGCCCTCGGGCCAGTACTTGATGGCATTGTCCATCAGATTGCTGAGCGCCCGCCCCAGGTACCGAGGGTCTGCGGTGACCAGAACCCCGTCGGCGGGGGCCCGGACCTCGACCTCGTGCACCGAACTCCTCGTGCTCTGCGCAACCGCCAGGTCGCGGGCGAGGGCCGCGAGGTCGAACTCCTGACACCGAAGGGGGATCTCTAGGGCCGGGTCGGTGGTCAGCAGCTCATCAATGTCGGCAAGCGCCCGCTCGACCTGCTTCTGAATACGCTGCACCAGCTCAGGCGAAGCGATTGCTCCGGCCCCGCTTTTCTGTGTTGCTCGGATGGCTGCGGCCAGTCCGCTTATTGCCGCGAGCGGCTGCTTGAGGTCGTGGACGATGGTCGCTGTCGCGGCATCGCGCGCGTCCAGGGCACTCTCCAGCGTCGCAGCTTCCCGCCTGGAAAGCGCATATCCCCACAAGCCGCTGGCGGTCCCGCTGAACACCACCGCGATGGTGAGCAGGAAGGTGTAGAGCCAGCAATCCCACCTGATGAGCAGGACGCCGAGGGCGAAGAGCACGGCAACCTCGCCCACGGCCGTGGCGACCGCGGCCCACGTCGAGAACCACTCAAATGCGAGTGCAGCGAGCAGACTACAGCCGAACATAATCGCCCACGCGGCGGTGGTGGGCAGCGGGCGAATGAATCTCCCCTGCATTACCGTGTTCAGGGCGTTTGCGTGAATCTCCAGTCCGCTTAGCGACCGGCTTCGGCTCTGGTCCACGAAGGGGGGCTGCGCCTGCTTGCCGAGGCCGGTCATAGGCGTGTGCATTCTCTCGGCGGCGGAACCGATGAGCACTATCTTGTCCTGGAACCATTCACGCAGCTTGTGTGCGCTGGCTTTGCGAAGACTTGACATAGCGTACATCGGGAAGGTCCCAGCCGGCCCGGCCCAGTTGATGAGCATGACGTGCTTGCTTTCCGTCGCCCGGGGCATAATCGGGTCGAACAGGTAGATGGACGCGTCGCACCACACCGGCATCTCCACGTCGCAGCACCGGACTCGATGCCGCCCCGAGGGTTCGGGAAGCTCGCAGGGATGCCCGCTGTAGGCGGAGTAGGCGGCGAGGCTGAGCGGGGCCAGGATCCGGCCCACCATCTCCAGCGGCAAGGCGGTCAGCCGGTCCAGGTCGGAGGGCGTGCCCGTCTGGATCAGGCTCACGCCGCGGATGACGCCGTGCGGACTGTAGACGACCGGCGAAGCGACAATCCGCTGTGGATGCTTCTTCCCGACAAACTCCTCCGCCGGATTGCCGAACTCCACCTCGGGGGGGGTGAGCTCTGCCTCGGCCGCCAGGATAGTCTCGCCGGGTTCGGCCAGGGCAGCCACCAGGGGCCCGTCATGCGCCCAGCGGGTGCCCCGGCCATAAGGGCAAGGCTGCCCTAGCACCAGGTCCACCACGATCACTCTCGCGCCGGCGCTCTTCAGGCGTGAGATGGTGCGGCCGAGCTGGCTGCGCGGGACGGCGGAGCACGTGCAGTCAGGGGGCGGATAGAGCTTGTGCCAGCCGACTTCGCCCTTCTCAACGCCCACAAGTGCGATGTGAGGGTCCGGCTGGCGCGCGGGGCGCAACACCATCATGCTATCGAGGAGGGTGAACTCTATCGCGGAGAGCGGGCGGGAGCTACGACATACGACGACGGTTACCAGCGCGGCGAGCACCGCCGCTGCCGGCCACCCTCGCCAGAAGGCCTTCCGTGTTGTCCCCTCGCCGGCCGGCGCTCCTCGGTGCGCCTCAGAGTGCCCTCGCGGGCGTGCGTGCGATGCTGACATACCCACTCACCTGAAACGATCCGCGGCATCTATGTCAGACAATCGGCTCTTGCCCGGCTATTGTAGGGCGCGGACTTGCGTCTCGCAGGGAAGGGGCGTGGTGCGACCCCGTGCCCTGCTGGGTCGCAAGCCCATCAGCATCTTCACCAGGTGGTTCTCGCGCTGTCACGTCTGCTCGGGGCTCTCGACGCCTTCTAAGATCCGTCGCACGACAAGCACGAAGTCGTGGTAGTTGGTGATGGGCTTGGTGTAGTACCAGGTGCATCCCAGGCCTATGCCTTTCCCGATGTCCTGGGGTTGACCGAGGGCGGTCAGCATCAGCACCGGAATATCTTCCAGCCGCTCGTCGGCCTGGATTGTGCTCAGGGTCTCCCAACCGTCCATCCCCGGCATCAGCACATCGAGGACTATCAGGTCGGGCCTCTGAGTCCGAAGCACCACCAGCGCCTGCTCCCCGTCTCTGGCCTCAAGCACCTCATAGCCCTCAGCCTCGAGCACCGCACGTATGCCGATGATCGCGTCCGGCTCATCGTCCACGGCCAGGATTGTCTTGGGGGCCTCATCGCTGCTGCTCATCGGCACCTACCCTCCCGAGCTGGCGACACTGGCAGGAGAAGCGGATGCACCACCACTACTTCGCCGTGGGCCTGTCCTTGTCCTTCCCCGATCAAAGTCCCCTCCGTCCGTAGGGCGGGCTTCCAGCCCGCCTCTGGAAGGAGACGGTGTACCTGGCGGGCTGGAAGCCCGCCCTACTGGTACGGCTGCTCACCGAATGGCTGACGGCCCGGGCCTTCGCGGGCGCATCAGGCATGCTCCTCCCGCAGGACAAGCAGCGTGGGCAGAGAAGATGCGTGGAGCCGCGTGCGCAGACTGTTCCCGCGTTTCGGGGCCAGCCGCGAGGAGCTGCTCGCGTTGACGCAGGGAGGATGAGCAATGTCGAGTCGCTACCAACCGTTTCGCAACATCCGAAGCATGGCCGACCTGCTACTGGTCACGCGAGACCTGAAGAGGAGCCCGGCGACGATCCAGATGCCCGCTGATGCCCGGGCCGGTGTGGCGACCGGCCCCTCCTGGTACCCGGAGATCTGCGCGTGGGTCAGAGTGCGCTGCAAGGAGGATGACCTCTTCTCGGCCGAGGGGCAGACGCTGCTCGAAGGCGTCGTGGCGGATGGCGAGGGCTGGCGGCTGCTGCTCACGCCCCACGGGTACCTGCGATTTGAGGGCGGCGCGAGCGACGAGAGGCTGGAGTGCCAGTCGCCCCTGCCCGTGCACGCGGTGGTTGATACGAAGCGGGAGTTCCACCTGGGCCTGTCGCTGGTTAACTACGCGTGGTCTCTGCGCGACAGGCTCTATGCGGTGGAGGGCAGCGCGGACTTCCGGCTGCGGCTGCTGGCCGCGCCCGGCGCCGCGGGAGCCTTCTCGCAGATCGGCGGGTCAACGCAGCCGATGGGCCCTGGCCTGGCACCGGTGCCCGACACCCTCACGGTTGGCGCCGGCGCGGACGGGCAGGAACGCTTCGCGGGCAAGATCACCCGGGTGGTGGCCTACAACACGAGCCGGGCGGAGCTGCTGAACGGGCGGGGCCGCAGGAGCGCGGCGCGGGTGCTGCCCATCATTCCCGGAGGCGGCCCCTTCGAGCCGCGCTGGCTCGATGAAGAGACCATCGAACTCTTCACGCGGCCCTCCTTCAACCTGACCTCCTCGTACTGGGTCTTCCTGAAGATCGCGGACGAGAGCCGGAAGCTCAGGCGGCTGCGCGTTCACGTCAAGTGGCGGGGCGGCGTGAACATGACGCCGACCTTCTTCTTCAGCGCCGACCGAGAACGCTGGCGGCGCACCGTTCCCGCGCGAGTCTGGATGGGCGACGACGCAACCGACTATCGCGTCGAGTTCGCGCTGAGCAAGACTATGCGCGAGGGCGGCTACCTGGCTAGCTGCCCGCCGTTCGGCGAGGAGGAGAGGATGGCACTGCTGGCCTGGGCGCGCGAGCAGCCGCACACGACGGTCGCAGAGATCGGCAAGTCCGTGGAGGGTCGGGCCATCCATCTGATCCGGGTCGCCGACGGTAGCGACGGCCCCGACAAGAAGGGCGTAGCGGTCATCTGCGGGCAGCACTCCCCCCTTGAGATCATGGGCGGACGAGTGATTGAGCCCGCGATCGAAGGCATCCTCCGGTGCCCGAAGCTGCTGGAGGCCTGCAACTTCTACTTCGTGCCCACCGTCAACGTGGACTGCGCCCACTACGGCGGGAACGGCCTGAACGCCAACCGCCGCAACAACAACCGGCACTGGTTTGAGGAGATCCAGCCGGAGAACGCGGCGGTCATCGGGTACTTCGACCGGCTGAAGGATGCCGGGCAGGGAATTGACTTCGCGGTGGACATCCACGCGGGCGGCATCTTCAGGAACAACGTGCTTATGCACATGGGCGCGAGCGATGAGTTCGAGCCAACGAAGGCCGCGCTGGCCGAGCAGGAGACCTGGCGCGACCTGCTGGAGAAGCACGCTGGTCTGCGCCGGCAGGATGGCTGGGCGCTCCCGCAGCTTGCTCTGCGCGCCAGCGACTACTTCCACCAGGTGCACGGCTGCGCGGCGTTCTGCCTGGAGCTGAGCTCGTGCAGCTACTTCGACCCCGGTGAGCGGAAGACGAAGGCCTTCGGGATGGAGGCCTTCGACACGCTCGCGGAGGGCTTCGTCAAGGCCTGGGAGGAGCGCCTCTGCGGCGATGGCTGAAGGCCCTACTCGATGGCTTGCAGAGCGCCTGCGCCCACCTCGACCTGGGCGGTGGTGCTCAGGCCGGTAGCGACGTCGCGCACCTCGATGCGCCACCGGCCTTCCGGGTCGCTGAGAGCCAGCGGGACCTTCACCTGCGCGCTGCCGCGTTCGGCCGGCACATTGCGCGAGTAACAGAACGCCGGCTCGTCGTGCCCGGCGGGCGTGACCTGCACGTGAAAGACGTGGTCCGTCGGCGTGATGGGCGCTTCGAGGCGCGCGTCAATGACGAGGTGGCCATCCGCCAGGGACGCCTGCGCTCGGACAGCGCCCGGCTGGTAGGGCAGCAGGGCCAGGAACCGCGCATCTCCGGGGGCAACGTCCAGGCTCAGGCTGCGCGCCTTGCCCAGCGCTTCGCCCGCGCGGCAGTCGTACACGAAGAACTCGGCGGGCAGCTCGATGGCCAGGGCTCCGTCCTCGGCGGCCTCGTCGCTCGGGTCGCGCACTATGCCCAGAAAGCGGGCGGCGCCCAGTCGGTAGCGGTGCATCCTGGTGTGCGCGGGCAGCCGGCCATCGGCGGTCCGCCACCTGATCGCGCCCTGCACCTTCAGTTCGGCCATCGCCTGGTCGAGGGCAGCGCCTGCCTCCTTGTCCGCGGAGGCGTCCAGGCAGATCGCCGAGTCGGTCTCGAACAGCTCCGCCAGGGGTGACCCGTCGGGTCGGGGCCTCCCGTGCTCGTCGTGGGTCGCGGGCATCACATCGGCCAGCAGCTTGCCTCCGCCCGCGACGAACGCACGCAGGGCCTCCGTCGCCTCCTCTGACAGCGCCACGCACGAGGGCAGCGCCATGATCTTCACGCCCTCCAGGCCCTCGGCGGCGAGCTGCTCCGCCAGCACGTACTCGTAGCTGAGCGCGTGGCGCATCAGCGCCTGGGCGAGCGCCTCGTCGGAGGCGGCGTAACGCGCGTAGCCCTCGTTGGTCGGCGCGCCCTTCGGCATCGCGGCTTGAGCGTAGAGCACGTGCATACTCGGCTGCGAGTGCAGGATCACCGCCTGCGCCGGCTCGGGCCGGGCAACGCTCAGCAGCTTGCCGATGCCCGCCTGCAAATCGCGGGCCGCCGCGGTCACCGCGCGGCTGCGCCCGGTCTCCCGCCACAGCGGGCCCAGCATATACCAGGGAGTGAAGCCCTCCCTGCCCGAGTACGCCCACGGCTCGATCGGGTCCCACCAGAAGGCAACGGTGCCACCGCTAAGAGCGAAGTCCCAGACGAAGTGCCCGGAGGCGCGTGCGTCTCTGCCGTAGCCGAACCACGACAGGATGGGCGCGCTCGACCACGATCTGTTGCGGTCCATCACGTGCCGGTGGCAGTACCGCAGCAGCACCTGCTCGTGGGGCACCCACAGCGAGAAGTCCACGCCCGAGAGGGAGTTGTACTTGTACGGGTTGGTGAAGCTCATCCTCACATCCGGGTAGACATCGCGCACCGCGCGCTGGGCTGCCGCGTAGGCCCCCGCCCAGACGCGCTCCATAAACAGGCGGAAGTCCACCCACCTCGCGGGGTTGTCCGCGCCCTTCATACCGCTCAGCAGAGGGACCTCGATCTCGTCGAAGTCCGCGTAGGCGGTGCTCCACTCGGCGTTGACCGCCTCGATGGTGCTGTAGGCATCGCGCGCCCAGGCGCGTAGTTCAGCCACGCAGTGCTCGCCGGCATCCACCTCAACGTTGCCCCGCTGATGCAGGTGCACCTCGTCGGACATATTGAAGCCGAAGAAGCCCCAGCGGTGCTGCTTGCCCACGTTCTCGACGGTGCGCGCGGCGAGCGCCTCGACCTGGGCCGGGTCGCAGAAGCTGGGATCGCGCACGTTGTCCGAGCCGCTGTATCTCATCCCGCCGCCGCATATCTGCCCGCCGAAGGCAGGCATTCCGTGCCTGATCATATACTCGTTGACCGTCGCCGCCTGCACACCGTGCGCCCGCAGGAAGCTGACGAGGTGATCGTGCAGGTACTCCGGGCAGCGCACGTGCATCGCGGCATAGCCCACGCCCAGCCGGAACTCGCTGAGGTGGTCGGCGTTGGCCGCGGGCACGAACAGCTCGCGCTCCTGGCGGTCCGCGATGACCTCGCCGTCCAGCGCCGTGACCACGATCCGGTGGCACACCGACAGCGGCTGGCGGACGGTCAGCTCAAGCTGCGCCTGGCGCTCATCGCCACGCGCGGCTGCGACCTCCGCCCGCGAGATGACGCGCCCGAAGGCGTCCACGAGTTCGGCCCGCAGCGTGCCCTCGGCCTCGGCCCTGTACTTCACCTCCGCAGTAACCCTCTCGCCTGGCTCGGCGGTCTCAGGCACGGTGATGTCAGCGATCTCGATGCGCGGTTCTGACGCTGGCACGAGGCAGGCTGCGACATCCAACGGCCCACCCGCGCCCAGCAGCACCACGCGCGCCACGTTCGGCCCGCGCATCAGCCTCAGCCTGGGATCAACCGACACGGTCGCGGTCGCGATGCCATCGGTGAGCGGCCCGGCGCTGACCGTCTCACCAGCGATCATCCCCCCGCGGCAGTCCCACTGCACGCGCAGCCTCAGGGGTTGCCCCTGGTCTGAGCGCATGCGGATAGCGAGGTCATCGGCGCAGTCAAGCGACTCGATCCTGCTGGCCGGCGCGCGGCGCGCCGCCCAGAGGGCCGACCTTGCCAGCGCCGCCCAGCGGTACTCCCAGTACTCGCACACGCCGGGGAGGAAGGGGACCAGGCCCGGCACCTTCTCGGCCCACCTCAGCCGCACCATCCGACCCTCGCCGAACTCCCTGACGCTGAGGGCCTCCAGAATCTGCGTGCCCTCCGAGGTCTGCGTGAGCACCTCAGGGCTGAGCGCCCCGAGCAAGTCGCTCAGCCGGTCGTCGGGAAGCGCCTCCGAGGGAAGCTCATCGAGCAGTCGCTGCAACTCCTCCGGGTTGACCGGCTTGCCGGTGGCCAGCGGCTCCACGGCAACGAGGCCGGTCCCGGCGCGCACCGACTGAGTGATGCCGCTGACGACCGATGCGTCCGAGGGCCGGCCCGCCAGCAGGATCAGATCGTACTCGTGCCGGTCCAGCCTCCTCAGAATCGCGTCTGCGTCGGCGGCGACGACCTGCTCCACCTTGCCCGAGCCGCGGTAGGCGGGGCAGTACACGAGGTCATAATCGAGGTCCAGCCGCTGCGTCAGCTCGACGGTGTCGCGCTGAAACTCGCCGATGAAGATGAGCGTCTTGAGCGGCCCGCCGGGAAGAGGCTTGAAGGCGGTGAGCGCCGGCGTCTGCCACGGCTCGCCGAGGCCGCGCTGCTCGCTGGTGGTGCACTCCTCGATGTCCAGGATGCCCCGCAGGCCGTGCGCGCCCGGCAGCACCTGGACGTACGCGTACTCCACCCATCCCTTGCGGTTGGAGCGATAGAGGTTCAGCGACTTGAAGCGCTTCGCCCCCTTGTCCACGGTGATGCGGCCCACGTAAAGGCGGAAGTGCTCGGTCAGCTCGCGGTTCCAGTACGGGTAGAGGTCATCGGGCCGCCCATCCTGCATCTCCTGCACCACCGCGATACCGCCGGTCGCGCCCTCGCCGCCACGGATGGCCGCGAACACCGGGAAGACCTGCCCCGCCTCGACCGGGACATCCAGCGGCTGAGAGGCAATGCCGTAGTTGCCATCGTTGCGCACGGCGTAGTGCCGGCTCATCGGCGCGATCTCGGCGAAGCTGGAGTGCCCCCCAAGCCGCCAGCCCGCGGGCTTGCCCTCGGCGAGGTTCGTGAAGTCCGGGTTCACCGCCAGGCCCTCGGGCGGCGTCAGCTTGCTTGAGCGGCCTAGCTCGGGCTGGTCGGCGAAGCGCAGGCGGCCGAACAGCTCGGGATGGGCGAACTTGACCTCATCAGGCTTCAGCGGCGCCCAGGTGCTCCACTCCTTGGGCTCGGTAGGTCGGTGCTCGCGCCCGACGTTGAAGCCCCACTCGTCGCCGGCACGCGGCGGCGCACCTGACAGGTCCGCCCACGGGATCGCCATCTCAACCTGCCAGGCCTGCTCGCCTATGCTTGCCTGCACGCGCGCGTGCGCGTCGTAGCCAGCGTCCTCGTTGCGCTCGTCGTAGAGCACACCCCGGGCGTTGACGATGAAGTGCAGCCGGTCCGGCGCGGCGGGATCGGGCTGAAGGAAGACCTCCAGGGCGTCCTCCATCCAGGTCTCCCCATCGCGCTCGGTGACCTGGGCGGTGATGGAAGCGGGGTCAGGCTCCAGCAGGATGGCGTGCAGGTAGAGCGCATCTTCATCCCACGCGGCGCGCACGGTGGTCTGCCGGAAGGCACGCTCGGTCCCGCCGCTGCCCAGCATCGAGAAGTCGGTGGCGATCATCGCATCCTGCCAGTACGCGTCCTCGGCGCTGGCGTCTATGACCGGCGGCCGGGCCGCCGGGCCGCACACCAGGGTCTGCGCGCGGACGGGCACGCACACGGGCAGCAGCACAAGGGCAAGCACAACGCGTCTGGCAAGCATCGAATCGCTCCCTGTCTCAGAGTGTCCGCGACGAGCAGCTAGGCGTTCACCAGCACGGCCTGCGGCAGGCGCGCCTCGATCTCCGGCCACCACTCGTCGGGGCCGATGTGCACGCCGAGCCCGTCCTCGATCTGCTCGGGCCTGTGCACGTCGCTGCCGCCGGTCGAGACCAGGCCGTGCCGCACGCAGTACTCGCGGTAGATGGGCGTGAACTCCTCGGGCACCCCCGGGTGCGCGCACTCTATGCCGTCGAGCATGCACTCCTCGCGCAGCATATCCATGCGCTCGAGGTTGGCTTCCTGGAAGTATCCGTACGGGTGCGCGATAGCGACCAGCACGCCCTGCTCCTTCACACGCGGCACCACGTACTCCACCGCCGGGTAGTTGGGGAAGGGCGCCGCCTTGCGGGCCTCGGCCAACACCTGCGAGTACTCTTCCTCCGAGCCTATGAAGCCGCGCTGCAGGAAGTAGGCACGCTGCACGCCATTCGCCACGTGCGTCATGCCCTGCATATCCAGCGCCTTCTGCGGGCGATAGGAGCGCAGCAGTTCCTCGCGGTGCGCGTCGGTGTAATCAAGGCCTATTGCCTGCATCCCGCGGCAGATCGCCGCCCCGTAGCTGCGCTGCCACTCGTGGTAGGTGTCCCAGACCTCGCCCAGCGCCGCGCGAGCGTGCTGGGTGAAGCCCAGGCAGACCAGGTCCACGGCGCCCACCGAGGTGTGCACGGTCAACTCGGCGCCGGGCAGGTAGACGACCTCCGGGAATTGCGCGGCGACCTGGAGGGCCTCCTCGTGCGCGTCGAGGACGTGGTGTTCGGTGATGGCCAGGTACTTGATCCCGTAGGCT
This sequence comes from uncultured bacterium, assembly GCA_965603135.1. Classification (GTDB taxonomy): domain Bacteria; phylum Armatimonadota; class Zipacnadia; order Zipacnadales; family UBA5352; genus CBFDBV01. The sequence continues at coordinate 233 of CBFDBV010000039.1, read as the reverse complement.
GCGGCGGGGGCGAAGATCTCCTGGAGGGTCAGGTGAGCGTCGTAGCTGTAGTGGGTGTGAAGGTGGAGATCGTAGAGAGCGCGAGTTGGTGTCTCTGTCACGGTGACAGTCTCCTTTCCCGCCGCCGGCCCGTAGATAGCCGGGGAGGAGTGCATCCTTGGGACGCGGGCGGCGGGAACCCGATTCAACCGCGCCGGTCCCGATACCTCCCGCCGGCCGCGCCAGAACAGAAC
>CBFDBV010000038.1:0-17134 GCA_965603135.1 uncultured bacterium | reverse complement strand
GCGCGGCCCGAAGCAGGCCCGCCGCCTCCGCCCGAGCCGGCCGAGCCGATGCCGAGACGGGAGCTGCCGCCTCGGGTCGAGCAGGGGATTCGCCAGCGGGTGCAGCGCCGTGCCGAGGACCGCGACCGCCGCGACAGCCGAGGCAGGCAGCGCTAGAAGCGGTTTCAGAACGACCATGAACGGCATTGGCAGGCTGGAAGCCTGCCCCACGCTAGGTTTTTCAACGGCTTCTAGATCTGATTGCCAGGAGGCCAACTGATATGATTGGGCGCTTGCTTCTGCCCGCGTTCTGCGTCGTGGCAGTCACCCCTGGCGTTCCTGCGGAGGTCACCATGCGCGCGCCGATGATCTATCACATCAGCTACACCGACGAGTACTTCACCAAGCCCGGCTACAATGAGCAGTTCCGCGAGGGGCCGCCGGACCTGGTGCATATCGGCAAGGCCGTGCCCATCACGCATAACTGGGGCGCGGTGCCGCTGCTCCGGGGCGAGAACCAGTACACCGGCGGGCCCGGGCACACGCTGAGCTGGGAGAACATCCGCCTGCTCACGCCCGACGAGGTGCGCGAGCGCATCGAGACCATCAAGGCGGGCGTGGTTTCCCTGCACGAGGTCGGCGTGCGGTACGTGATGCCGTACATCGGTTTCCGCAGCCTCGCCGGAGACCACGAGAAGCGCCAGGGCTTCTGGAACTTCTACGATCACTGGGACGACTACGAGGAGTGGCTGGGCCCCAGGCCCGCTGAAGACCCGACCACCTGGCTGGTGCGCGACCTGGAGGGTGACATCGCCGCCGGCATCTGCGGCGGCTACTCGCCGGATTACTTCGCGCCCCTGCACCGCTACCAGGCTTGCCCGAATAACCCCAACTGGCACAACTTCCTGCGGACCCTGTGCCGGCTGGCCGCCGAGTGCGACTACGATGGCATCTTCCCCGACAACACCACCTACGGCGGCGACTACTGCGAGCACTGCCAGGCGCGGTTCCGCAAGTTCCTGGCCGAGAGCTACGAGCCGGCGGAGATCGAGCGGCTGTGCGGCACGCGCAGGCTCGATGACATCCGCCTGGAGAACGAGGGCGTTGACAAGCGGGTGGTGCACAAGTTCCGCCTGACCACGCTCAAGGAGAACCTGGCGTCTCTGCGGGCGGCGGGCGCCGAGGTCAAGCCCGGCTTTCAGATCTTCCCGAACGTGGGCAGCCTGGACCGCTACATGGTGATGTCCGAGGCCTGCGACCTGTTTATGTTCGAGGGCTCATACACTCCGGGGCGCGTCGGCGATCCCGCTGAAGCGGGACTGGCTACCTGGACGCTCGCGATCGAGATTGCGGAGGGTGCAGAGGTCAAGACCAGCACCGTCGAGCAGCAGGTGCGTGAGGGGGCGATCTTCGCCGAGCTGGGCTTCAAGCTGACCTACCCGCACCTTGCTCCGCCCGACGGCGGCGAGGTCACGGTCGAAGTGACCTCCGTAGGCGCGAGCCTGCAAGATGCCGATGCCCTCCTGGGGATGCAGGCGCTGCTGACCAACGTCGCCGACGGCTCCGTCACGGAGGTGCCGGTGCCCTTCGAGAACCCCATCGGCAATGCGGTGCCCCGCGCGGTGCACCCCCCTCAGACGGCGACCGCGAAGCTGCCGAAGCTCGCCCCGGGCACGTACTCGCTGGCGCTGACCTATCAGTACCGTGATGCGGAGCACCTGGACGTGGCCGACGGGGTGATGGGCCGCATCGAGGCCCTGGTGGCGGGCAACTATCACACGCACATCGGCCAGCTCCTTCAGACCATCCCCGGTGGCGCTCGGCCGATCGTGCTGCACTACGGCGGCAAGGGCCGGGGCCTGGAGTTGCTGATGGCCGAGTGCGCGGCCTTCAGCAGCGGCGGTGCCCCGCCCTGCAAGGACGGCACGCTACGCGCCAGGTACGCCGGCTTCTTCCGCGCGCATCCGGATCTCTACGAGGGGCTTCATCCCTGGGGCCAGGTCGGGGTGATGTTCGCGTACTGGGGCGGGAACCCCGGGCACATGGGGAGGATCAAGGAGCCGCTGGTGGCTGACGCGCTGACCCAGGCCCATCGCCTGCCGGTGCCCCTCTGGGACGAGTACCTGGCGGGGCCCCAGGACCTCGCCGGGCTGGAGGCGCTCTACCTCGTGTGCAAGGACTACGAGATGTCCGAGGCTGGGCTCGCGGCGCTGCGGGAGTTCGCGAAGACGGGCGGGAAGATCGTGGCGCAGAAGCTGGACACGACGATGAACGGCCTGCCTCTGGCGGAGGCGATCGGTGCCGAGCCCGAGCAGTGGAGTTGGGCCGCACCGGGGTTCTACGGCCCGTCGCTGCTCGCCGATGACCGGGCTCAGTCGGGCCTGCGCTTCGCGGTCTACCGCGGCGAGCGGAAGCTGGTGCTGCATGCGCTCAACTACGACCTGGCGCTGGCTGACGACGACCCGCAACCGGAGCCGACCGAAGCGACCGAGGTCATTCTGCCCTTGCCCGAGGGCGCCGCGGCTACCTCGGCGGTGGCCTACTCGCCTGACTTCGAGGGCGCGCGGGAGGTTCGGGTGTCCGGCGCGGACGGCGGGGCGAAGCTGACGTTGCCGCCGGTCAGCATCTACACCGTGGTGGCGGTAGACCTGGGCTGAGAGGGACTGCCACCTGCGATGACGGAGCGCGAGATCGCCGCGGACCACGTCCGCCGCCTGACGCGGCTGAAGCTGTGGTACGTGCGCTGGCTGATGGACAACGAGGGGATGGGGTTTGAGGAGGCGGTCAGGGGTCGTGTGAACCTCTACCGGATGACGATCCTGTCCGGCGATGCGGACCGCGGCATCCCGGAGGACATGGACGCGTGGGAGGGGCTGCTCGGCGGACTTGGGGAGCTCTACCGCGAGCGGCGGGCGGACGTGGACACCGAGGCCATCGAGGCCGAGGGGCTGAAGCTGCTCTGGCCTCAGCTCGAGCCCGCCATTGAGCGCGATCTGAGGATCCGGGACGCGTGGCTTGCCAGCGCCATCGGCTGCTTCCAGTACGAGTTCACGAAGTTCTACGGCGACCCCGAGTCGGAGGATTACCTCACCCTTCACTACCGCAACGCCTACCGTCCCGACTCTCCCTTCCACCACATCCCGGAGATGGCCGACAGCCTGAGGGAGATCGTCCGACGCGCCGAAGAGGAGCGCCCGGACGTGACGTGGGTTCAGATGGGAAGCTGGCTGAACAGCTTCCCGCCCTTTGCCGGCATTTTCCCGAGGTCGTGGATTGACCTGGCTGAGCCGGGGAGGCCGGGAAGTCACTCCGGCTGGTGGGGGCAGTTCGAGGACCGGCGCGGAGGCTTCCACGACAGGAACGCGCGCGAGTTCCGCGCCACGGGGCAGTTCCCGTTCCGCCACCTGCTGGCTCGCTGCCCGATCTCCGACCTGCGCGAGCACTTGAAGAGCCTGCCATTTCCCTCAGGCTGAGGGGCAAGACGGGGCTCGCGCGCCCGGATATGCGGCATGCCGGCGCGAACGACGGCCTGGCGCTAACCGCCCGCAATGTCCCGCATTGTCACCAGCGGCCGAAGCACCTCGGCCAGGCTGACCGAGGAGTAGCAGAGGTACTTCCACTCGTCCGCGTTGTTCGGCCCCTCAGCCATGACCTTGAGCAATCCCGAGGGCGACTTGTCGCCGACCGTGTAGTAGAGGCCGCGCATGAGCCCGGCGAGCACCTCGGGCGACGGGTCGAGGTGGGAGTAGTAGTACAACGCGCCCAGGGTCACGCCGCTGCGCCCGCCTGCAGCGTACCACCAGCCGCTGGGCTTGGCCACGGACGGCAGCAGGGACTCCTTCATCCGCGCGGCGAACGCCAGGCCCATTGCATCGTCATCGAGGAAGTAGTGCGCCCACTGAGCGGCCTCTCCGAAGACGCTGGTGGCCTTCAGGTTGTCGTCGAGGAACCACTGTGCGTCGCGGATCGCCATCTCCCGGTCCTCGGGCCGGCCGGTTATGTGATGCAAAGCGGCGGCCGAGGCGAGCGTGCAGCCGACGACGAAGCCGAAGCTCTTGTCCGAGCGGAGGGGCGTCTCGCTGCGTTCGTCTCCGCCCTCCTGGGTGTATCTCTTGCTGAACACCCACCCGACGGCGATGGTACCGTCCTCCAGTCGGAAGTCCTCGCGGTGCTGGAAGTACCGCCGGAGCGAGTCCACGTAGGCCTGGCGGCGCTCGGCGGGCACGTACTTGAGCAGGCGCTCGATGCCGATGGCGATCTCGCCACCGTCGGCGACATAGCAGGCCTCGCCGGCCTCCGTGATCCCGTAGCCCATCCGATAGCCGCCATCCTCGCGCTGCTCGCGGAGCTCCATGTCCCCCCAGCGGATGGCCGCGTCGCGGAACTTCTCCTCGCCGCTCATCTCGTACATCGCGAGCAGACCTCGGGCCGCCCGCTGATCCACGCACCCCGCGCCCGAGATGACGCCATCCTCCTGCTGGGCCGCCAGGAAGAAGTCGCAGAGCCGCCCCATCACCCCCCAGGTGTTGACGGTAAACTCCTCGCGGTCCACCGGGCCGTCGCCCACCCAGGTCTCGGCAGTCGCCCGGTAGAGACTCGCGTCGAAGTCTTCGGCCCCTACGGTCAGCAGGGCCTCGGTGGTCGTGCCCGGCGGCTCAGTCAACTCCGTGTCGGCCTGCGCCAGCGTTGTCGTGCCGTCAATGGTCTCGACCATGAGACGCACCTTCAGCGACCCCGGCTCCGCGCGGGGAGTTCTGATTGTCGCCTTCAGGGCCATCTGCGCGCGCCCGTCTTCCACGCCGAAGGTGGGGGAGAGGCTCACTATCCTGGGCCGCTTCACCAGGTAGTCCACCGTGCTCAGCACCGCGTCCTTCAGCATCGGCTCACCGAGGATGTCGGTGCTCTCCAGCGCGAAGCACGCCCACGAGCCGCCTGCCAGGTCGCCGCCGTAATGCGCAACTGCGACCGCGGGCGGGCCGAGGTCAGTCTCGTCTTCGCGCGCAACGAGCAGCGGCACCACCCGCGCGATGCGTCTCTTTGACATCGCGACATTGCGGTAGGCCGGACCATCATCCACGGGAACGCTCACCAGCCAGCCGTCGTGGGTGCCAGGAACGGTCAGCTCGGCGGCGCAGACGCCGGCCTCACCCGTGCCGCGCAGGCTCGCGCGCTCGAACCTGCCCGCGCTCGTGAGGAGACGGAGCAGCGCAGGCATGTCGTCCTCGGGGACCTTCACCGCCTTGCCGTAGTAACGCGCCGTCGCGTTGACGATGGACCGCGACAGGGCGATGGCCTGGGGGTCGGGCGGCACGAACTGCCAGCGCTGGATGTCGTCCAGGTAGAGCGTGTGCGGGCCGGGCCCGACCATCTTGAGCGTGTAGCCGAAGAGGCAACCGGTGAGGCGCTCGGGGTGCAGATAGTCGCCCGGTCCGCCGCGCCCCTCGGTCGCGTATGACAGGAAGTTCGGGAGGAAGATGTTGTAGTCGCGCCACTCGGTGCTCAGCGGCAGCACCATCTTCCAGCGCGAGTTATCATCCTCATTCATCTCCATGCCGAGCAGCGGCGTGTTCTCGTCGGCGCGAGCGCGGAAGTGCAACACCGTGAAGGTCGCATCGCCGGTGTCATGCAGCGGGAAGCCGACGTATTCCCACTGCTTGAGGTCATCCACGGTTACGCGCAGGCACCTGCCCTCGCCCTGCTCACCGGGCACCCTCTCCCACAGCATCCGCTCGCCCTCGGTGCCCCCGCTGAGGCGGATCTGCCTGGGGACCTCGTCCTCGAAGTTCGCGATCACCTGGACCTGCCCGGGCGGGCTGTCGGGGAGACTCGCGCACTGCCATTGCTCCCCGACCTTCGCCAGCGGCCGGTCAAACGGGAAGCCGCCGAGCGAGAGGAAGCTGCCGCCGGCCTTGAGGTACTCCTCCAGCACGGGGATGGCCTCGCTCGGGTACGCGCCGATCGTGGGGATGACGAGCAGGCCGATCTCCTGGGCGCTCAGCCTTGCCGGGTCGAGCAGGTCATCGGTCTCGATGCTCTGAGTGTCGTAGCCCTGCGCGGCCAGCGCCTGTGCCAGGGCCGTCGGCGAGGCGGCCAGCATCTCGTCGGGAACAGGCGCCTGCCAGATCGCGATCTGTTGGGCGCAGGCCTGCGTCGCCAACACCGCGGCGAATACCAGCGCCGTCGAAACCACATTGCCTGAGGTCATCGTTCGTCCCCTGTCATCGTCATTGTGCGACGGTCACCGTGAACTCCTGCACGTCCTCGCCGACGCCCTCGATGGCGGCCTTAACCCTGATGACGTGTCCGCCCACCGCGTCGGCGGGCGGCGTGCCGGATAGCTCCCCGTTCTCCGCATCCATCTCCAGCCACGCCGGCCCCTGCTCGAGCGAGTATTGCGGATGGTCCACGTCCCAGAACTTGGCGTTGTAAGACTTCTGCGGATCGTCAAGAGTGCGGCAGCGCAGATCGCCCAGAGAAAAGGTGCTTTGCACCGTGTATGAGTACGCCTGGCCGACCTTTGCCTGCGTCACCGGCGCCGTCCAGATGAAAGGCCGCTCGATGGCGATGTAGTCGGACGGGCCGCTCTCGACGCCATTTGCGTCCACCGCCACCACGCGGTAGAGAGCCTTGTTCGCGTTCTCGATCGTCAGGTCCGGGCCGACGACCTGCATTGAACGCTCGGCTGTCTCGGCGAGCAGATTGCCGGGCCAGGTCTTCCAGCCTTGCTCCGGCTCCTGGTTGCCGATCCAGACCTGGTACTCGTCATCGGAGACCGTGAAGCCCTTCTCGTTGCTCCCGTAGACCTTGTACTTGACCGGCTGCTCGCCCTGCGGATTGCCCTGCCAGGAGATGGTGATGCTGCGGTTCTCGGGGTCCACGGTCTTCGTGAGACGCAGTGGGATTCCAGGCCCGCCTGGGCGGAAGCTCCAGACCTGGCTCCAGGGCCCCCAGACCTGGTTGGCGTCCCGCGCTCGCACGCGCCAATAGTACGTGGTCCCCGGATTGAGCAGGCCTCGGTAGGGCAGATCGAAGCTGGCCGTGCCCTTGTTGGCGGTCTTCGAGATGAGCTTGCTGAAGTTGGGCGACATCGGCCAGCGCATGTCCAGGTAGCGGGAGAGCTGGAAGTGATAGTCCGTGATCTCGTCGCCGTCGGGATCGTCCGGGGTTTGCCACTCGAAGGTGAACTGAGTGCGGTCGAGCGCGGCGCCGTCGGCAGGGAAGGTGGGGCCGGCCGGCGCTGCCGGCGGCGCGGACGCCGCACTCTCGACCCAGGAGTGGGTGATGCTCACGCGCCGCTCTCCCTGGGTCTCGTCAACGTAGTGGACGCGGTTCTCGCCCAGCTCCAGGTAGGGCATACATAGCGGCGCCAGTTGGAGGTCGTTGGCGATGCGCACTCGCTTCAGCACCGTGTCGCCCTCGAGCACGAAGCGAAGCAGGTACTCGTACCGCGCGGGGCCGTCGGACGGGAAGTGCTCGTCAAGCCCGATCGCCACGCGCAACTGCTCGTCCGGCTCCGTGACCGACGGCAGGTCCGTCCACTCCTCCCCATCCCACGACAGCGCCAGCGCCAGCCCCCCCTCGGCCATCTCTCCCCACGCCTCCAGGTTGCCGCCGACGAGGACGTAGGGCGCCTTGATGCGGTAGATGAGCGTCGCTTGATCCCCCTCGGCCCGCAGACCGCCATCAGTTGCGGCGAGGCCCTCGGCGGTGTCGGCATCGGCGGCCACGCGCTCCATCGTCAACCGTGGCTCAAATTCCCACCAGCCGTTGGCGGAATGCTCAGGGACGCGGCTGTCCTTGCCGTGCATCTTGCCGCGCTTGTCCCACGACCACGCCAGCGCCTCGCCGGGCCGCAGTGTGAACTTCATCTCGTGGCCGATATGCGATCGCAAATCGCGGTCCGGGGATGGCTGCTGCTCGTGTGCATAGAGCGACGCGGAGAACTCGTCGATCTGCCGCGAATCCGCGCGCAGAATGCCGTAACAGTGGGTACGCTTGAGGAGGTCGTGGTCCCGCAGAATGTCGGCGTGAGCGCCGTACGTCTCGTTGTCGCGCCCTAGCGTGATGATGTTCTCATCGCCGTCCAGCAGGCGCCACGCGCCGTTGGCGAAAACCTCACTTATCGAATGCCCCTGTACGCGCGGGTGACGCGTCGTGAAGCCCGCCGTCCGCCAGCAATCCGCCAGCACATGGGCGTCATTGCCGCACAGCGTGTGCCCGTAGATATTCCAGACCTTCACCGGGTCGTTGTTCTCCGCGTCCCCGGTCGTAGCGTGGAAGCGGTGTTGCGTCTCGAACCACCACAACGCCAGCGCCTTTTCGACCTCGTCCTCGTATGGCCCGGTCACGCGGTCAACCAGCTCCTGCACGGTCCGCCAGTGCCCGCGGTCGTTGGTGAAGAGCCACGGGTTGACGACCGGACTGTCGCCGATGTTCTCCAGCCGGATGAAGCGCATCGGCTCGTACGCCTGGCTCCACGCTTGGTAGCCGATGGGATCGCGCGTGCTCGGCCCATCCATGGTGCCGCCCAACTCGATGACGTACTCGTGCTGCGCGGAGGTGATCGTCTCGGTGTGCTGTTGCTCCTGGCCGCTTTGCTCCTGGGCGGAAGCGACTCCGCACCAGATGGTCAGCAGTGCGGCCAGAATCAGCCCGATGAACTGGCCCGAGTGGCTCACGACCCATCACTCCCTGCCGGAGGGCAGAGGAAGCCCTGTCCATTATCTACCCAGCGGAGCGCTTGCGCTCCGGTCGCAGGGCAAGCCCTGCGCTGGGGGAAATCGGTCAGACGCTGATGGTGACGCCTTCGTCAGGCACGAACTGCTTGAGGTACTCGGCGGACTCCTTGAGTTCGGCCAGGAGCGTGTCTTCGGTCTTGGTGGAGCCGGGGATAATCTCGGCGATCAGGTAGGTGTGGTCAACCGGGCGCAGGGCCTCCGAGATGGGCGAGCGCTCGAACTGCTCGTGGGCCTCGCGCAGCGCGTCCAGGATGGGCGGGATCTCGATGTGCCCGCGCTCGTTGTACTGCTCGGTGAAGGGCCAGTGATGGCTGGCGTCCTGGGTGGTCTGTTGAAGGTGCACGATCTCGGAGACCGCGCCGAGGCGCCGGCACCACTCGAGGTAGTCGAGGTCCGCCCCGCTCGCGCCGTACCAGTTGCCCGCCTGGTGGCCCACATCAACGGTCAGGTAGACCGGGCAGCCGTCATTGCCTTTGTTGACCCCGATGAGGAAGGCCTCCGCCTGCTCCAGGGTCCACGGGATCTCGCTGGGTATGTACATCTGCTCGTTGTAGATGGCCCCGATGCCCTTGGCCGCCGCCGCGCGCGACAGCTCGCGGAAGATGCTCTGCACGCGGGCGATGGCGCTGGCGTATGCCCTCTCGTCCTGCATCATCTCCACCGAGATCGCGTCCCAGTGCCCACCGATGCGGTCGGTACCCATCGCCAGGCAGATGTCGCAGCAGTCGAGCACCCACTCCTTCATCCGCTGCCGGGGCGCGGGATGGCTGTGCGAGAGCCCGTGGAAGCGGTGGGTTGCCACGCCGGTGTATATGTCGGTGATCGTCACGCCGTGGCGCTGCGCCTCGGCCCGCACCTGACGCGCGGTCTCGAGCTGGAACTCGCGGTCGCCGGAGAAGAACGGGTCAATCACGTCCGCGCAGAACTCGTGGTTGGTGAAGCCCACCTCGCGGGTGAGCCGCAGCCAGTTGCCCGGGCGCTCCCAGCGCCGGGTCAGGAACGCCCCGTTGACGCCCAGCTCGAGCCGGATCTCTCTTGACATTCGCCATCGCCGCCTATTGTACGAGGTCGTGCTGGGCCACCAGCCACCGTTCTCCGTCCCACTCCATCGTGATCACCCATCGGTCGGTGTAGGTGGTGTTGTCCGCGTGGTCGCGGAGGGTCTCCTCAACCTCGAACTGGGTCGTGTCGGAGCCTATCTGCTGCTGGTTGACCACGTTCCAGCCCTGGTGCTCCGAGCTGCCTTGGCCCCAGATCTCCGGCACGAAGTCCTTCTTGAGTTCTGGCGTCAGGGAGTTCTGCATGGCGTACCCGTCGCCGTTCCCCTGGGCTTCGAGGAAGGCGTTCAGCGTGGCCGTGGCTATGCTCACCTGCGCCTCCGCCTGCGCCTCCTCGATCTGCCCCTGCATCTCCTCGAGGGCCTGGCCCAAGCCCTGGGCAACACCCTCGCCCAGGTCTCTGAGGCTCACCTCGCCAGAGCCGGCGTCGGCGTCGGTCTCCGTGGAGGTCCCGGCCTCGTCGCCGCCCTCGCCTTGCTCACCTTCTTCTCCCTGCTCACCTTCCTCGTCTCCGGTCTGGATGTCAAGCGGCATCTGCTGCTCTATCTGCTTTTTGGCGTCCTCGACCTTGCTCGTCGCGTAACGGAGCCCGAACACGACGGCAACGCCACCTACCACCACGACCACGAAGAGGACGATGCACCCGACGATCCAGCAGGTGGCGCTCTTCTTCTTGGGTGGCGGCTGAGCGGCTCCGGGCGCGGCCGGCGTGGTGCTCGGTGGCTGCGCGGGAGGCGCAGCTTCGCTGGGCCGGGTCGGGGTCGTGGCTGCCGCAGGCGGCTGCTGAGGTCCGGCTGCGGGCTCCGGGCTTGGCGGCGCGGGTTGCTGGGGAGGCGCCGCTGGTTGCGGTGGGGCCGCAGCGGCCGGCTCCTGGGGTTGCTCCGCGGGGTGCTCCGTTGGCCGCGGCGGCTGCGCCGATGGCTGCGGCGGCTCGGCCGGGCCCGGTTGCTCGGTCGCTGCCTGTTCGATCTTCCGCCCACAGTTAGGGCAGAAGCCGGCATCTTCGGGCAGCTTGTTGCCGCAGTTGGGACAGAACATAACTCGCCATCTCCTCGCCGTTGGTTGCTCGGGCTCGCGTCAGTGCATCACTTGCCCTCCGGTCACGTTTATCGCCTGGCCGGTCATGTAGCCGGCCGCGTCCGAGGCCAGGAAGACCATCACATTCGCGACATCCTCGTAGGTGCATCCGCGCTTGAGCGGGACCTGGTCAACGTACTTCTGCCGGACTTCCTCCTCGGTTATCCCCCAGCGCTCGGCATACTGAGCGTAGAGGCTGTCCACCCACAGGGGCGAGTCGAGCAGGTTGCCCGGGCAGATGGCATTGACCCGTATCCTGTGCTCGGCGAACTCCAGCGCCAGGCTCTGCGTCAGTCCGATGCCCGCGAACTTCCCGGCGGCGTAGGCCGAGTTCTTGTAGCTGCCCTGCTTGCCCGACTTGGAGTTGATCTGAATGATCGCTCCGCCGCGCCCGGCCTCGATCATCGCCCGCGCCGCGTGCTTGGCGACCGTGAAGTAGCCGATGAGGTTCACCTCGATGACCTTGCGCCAGTCGCTGACCTCAAAGCTCGGGGTGTCGCCGGAGATGAGGATACCCGCGTTGCTGACGAGCACGTCCAGCCCACCCAGCTCGCTGACGCACCGCTGGATTGCGGCCTCGACCTGGACCTCATCCGTCACATCCATCTTGAGGCCAAGGGCCTGCCGGCCGGTCTCCTGGACGATGACCTCGGCGACTGCTCGGGCGCCGTCTTCGTTGATGTCCGCCACGCAGACATCGGCGCCCTCTCGCGCGCACCGCCAGGCCAGCGCCTCCCCCAGCCCCTGAGCCGCGCCGGTCACCAGGACCACATTCCCCTCCAACTGGTGGCTGGTCTCCTCCGGCTCCGGGCATCCGCACACGTGCTCTCGCAGGAGAGCCACCTCGGCCTCCTTGGTCCAGCCTCCCGATGCGTCCAGATGGGCGGCGACCTCCGGCTCGATGTCAGCGAGGTCCTCAAGCCTGGTCAGCGGCAGGCCGGACACGTGGGGATAGATGACGGCCTTCCCCGGCAGCCGTCCCTCCTGGACCGCCTCCAGGCCGTCCCACGTGGCGTCGATGCCGCCGATGGCTGCGACCGCACGGTTGGGAGCGAGCGTCCCCTCCTCGGTCTTGCGGATGGTTGTCTCCAGGTCCTCGATGGCGGAGCCGCTGGTGCCGGTGTAGCGGACGCCGCGCAGCGCCACGTCGGAGAGATCGAGCTGCACCATGGTCCCCCGGGCTACGCCCGCGAAGACGTTGAACATCCCGCCATCCGCCAGGCTTCGCGCCGCGTCGGCCATGACCTGCGGCACCGGGACGAGCGCTATCACGTCATCGAAGCCCGCCGGCGCCAGCTCATCCAGGCGCTGCTTATACGCGTCGCGCATCTCGGCCGGGTTGAGGCAGACCAGCTCGCGATGGTTGTGCTCGGCGAGCGCGCCGTAGCGTTCCGGCACGGTGGCCAGGCGTTCGGCGTCCACGTCGGTCGCGACCACCAACGCCGGGCCGTCGGGCATCTCCAGCGCGCGCTGCACGTGCATCTGACCCATCGGGCCGGCCGCGCCGACGACCAGCATCTTCCCGCCCGCCCGCGCCTTCACCGAGCGCGAGGCCGCGTAGGCCTCGCCGAGGTCCAGTCCCGAAGCGCCCACGTAGCGGGTACCGTCGTAGTGGATGCGCCCGGCGTCAATCTCGATCGGGCCTGCGAGCGGCTCTGCCAACATCAGGCACAACACTCCGTCCTTGGCGAGCAGGGCGGCGGCCTCCCCCGCCAGGTCGGCGTCGGGGTCAAGCAGGATCAGGTCGTCAATGCTCTGGCTGCCGCTCTCCGTTGCCAGCTCCGCGAGGTCGTGGCCCTTGGGGATCTCGACATATTCCGCGCCCCAGCTCTCGCAGGCCCGCGCCACCTCCTGCGCGAGCGCCTGGGGCAGGCCCATCGCCGCTACCGACGCTGGCCCCGGGCTCTGCGCCAGCTTGCCGAGGCTGAAGCCGTCCCGGCAGCCCTCGCCGCCCACGATGACGGTCAGGCCGCCCGCCTTCAGAGCGCGGCGATGCTCGACGCGGAACGCGCACTCGACACACGCCCACGGCTCCGCCAGCGCGGCCTCCGAATACCCGGTGCTGGCCTCGATCGGTATGAGATAGCAGCCATCGTCGCCGTCGAGTATCTCTCGGCCCAGGATGGCGTACTGCTCCAGCCCGCCGTGGAGCGCGTACCCGAACGCGAGGTTGGCACCCTTGTACCAGATGTCGGCCTGCACCACGAAGCGATCGCCCACCGCATACTCGCGCGCTCGCTGCTCGCCGACCTTGACGACGGTGAGCGCCACCTCGTGACCCAGGATGACCGGATCATTGGCCAGGTCGCGGCCCGAGATACGCGGATGTTCGGGGCCGAGCTTGAGCACCTTGATGTCACTGAAGCACAGCCCGCAGGCGTCCACCCGGGCGAGCAGCTCGTCCGGCCCCGCCTCCGGCATCTCCCACGCGACGGGCCTGCGCTCACGCCCCAGGCTCTCCAGCCCGACTCCGTAGAGCGGCCAGGCCAGGTTCGCCTCGGGCAACGCACAGGTGCCCTTGACGTAATCCTCGTAGCTTTCGCTCATTCACGTCTCCTCCGCTGCCGCGTGAGGCCGGCGCTCAGTCGCCGCGCAGCTTGTGCTGGCGGTAGTGCTCATCGGGCCTGGTGAAGATGCGTTCCGCCTCCTCAGGCGTCAGGGGCCGCACTCCGCCGAACGCCTGCGCGCCGATTCGCGCGCGCGCGGCCCTCACCGCCATCGCGGTCGCCGCCAGCACCTCAGCGGGCGTGCCGCCCAGCGCGATCATCCCGTGGTTCTGCATCATTATCACGCGCGGCGGCATCTCGTACTGCTCGATGAACTCATCCGCCGCCTTTCTGACCGCATGGGCCAGGAGCAAGCCCGGGTCGGTGTACGGCACGAAGGCCGAAGCGGGGCCGCAGTAGACGATCTCGTCGGGGAAAAGGCGGCCCGCGACGGCCTGTTTCGCCTGGTTCGAGCACAGCAGCGCGTTCACCGCCGCCGGGTGACTGTGCCCGATGAACTCCACGCCCGCCAGCTCCAGGAGCGCCGCGTGGAAGAAGGTCTCGACCGAGGGCCGCTGGTTGCCCTCGCCCACGCACGCTTCCATCAGCCCGGCCTTGATCTGCTCGTCGGTCATTGACTCCGCTTGCAGCATCCACCGGATCGGCTGCCGCGCCACGCGCACAAAGCCGCTCTCGTCAATGCCTCTGAGGTGCACGCCGCTGGCCTTGACGAAGAAGCTCTGCTCGTCTACGAGCGCGGAGGTGTTGCCCTCGCCCAGTATCAGATAGTCATTCGCGGGGTCCCCGAGTTCGCGCGACATTGCAACGAGAGCCTCCAGCTTGGCATCAACCTTGGACATCGCTCAACTCATCTCTTTCATCGGGCAAGGCGCTTGAGTGTGTTATTCGCGGCCGCAAGAGGCGTAACCTCTTGTCCAGGGTCAACGAAGTCGGGCAAGAATGCCCGACCTACGAGAAACGTCGCGCGTCATCCGTAGGTCGGGCTTTCGAGCCCGAATCGATGAACCGTCGCACAAACGACAACTCACAGTTCGGGCCGGCGCGTGTGCCAGTCGGTTGCCTGCTGGTAGGCGTGGCCCACGCGCAGGAGCGTCTCCTCCTCGAAGGGCCTGCCCATCAGTTGCAGCCCCACCGGCAGCTCCTGAGCGAAGCCGCAGGGCACGTTGAGGGCGGGGATGCCCGCCAGGTTGACGGGGATGGTGCAGATGTCCGCCAGCTTCATCTGCAGCGGATCGTCGGCGCGCTCGCCGATCTTGAAGGCGACCGTGGGCGAGGTGGGGGAGATGAGGACATCGTAGCTCTCGAAGGCGCGGTCGAAGTCGCCCTGGATGAGCGTGCGCACCTTCAGCGCCTTCAGGTAGTAGGCGTCATAGTATCCGGCGCTCAGCGCGTAGGTGCCCAGCATGATGCGCAGCCGCACCTCGGGCCCGAAGCCCTCGGCCCGGGTCTTGGCGAAGAGGTCATAGATATCGTCCACGGGCCTCTGGGTGCGGTGACCGTAGCGCACGCCGTCGTAACGCGCGAGGTTGCTCGCGCACTCCGCTGGAGCGATGATGTAGTAGACGGGCAGAGAGTAGTCAATGTGCGGCATCGCGACCTCTTCACAGCGCAGGCCCAGCTCCGCCAGCTTCGCGACGGCCTCCTGGACGCACTCCCGCACCGCCGGGTCAATCCCCTCGCCCATGAGCTGGCTGGGCACGCCCGCTCGGAGGTGCGAGAGGCCTGTCCCGCCTCGGCGGGGATCTCCATCCAGGCACTCCAGGTAGTCGGGAACGGGCAAGTCGGCCGAGGTGGCATCCCTGGGGTCCTTGCCCGCGATCACGTTCATTACCAGCGCGCAGTCGCGCACATCCCTCGTGAGCGGGCCGATCTGATCCAGCGAGGACGCGAACGCCACCAGGCCGTAGCGCGAGACCCTTCCGTAGGTCGGCTTCAGCCCGGTGAGCCCGCACAGCGCCGCCGGCTGGCGGATGGAGCCGCCGGTGTCCGAGCCCAGGGCGACCGGGGCCTCGCCCGCCGCTACGGCCGCCGCCGAGCCACCGCTGGAGCCGCCGGGCACGCGGTCGAGGTCCCACGGATTGTGCGTGACCCTGAAGGCTGAGTTCTCGGTGGAGGAGCCCATCGCGAACTCGTCCATGTTAGTCTTGCCCAGCATCGGCATTCCGGCCTCGCGGCACGCGCTCACCACGGTCGCGTCATAGGGCGGGCGGAAGTTCTCCAGGATCTTGGACCCGCAGGTGGTGGTCAGCCCCCTGGTGCACATCAGGTCCTTGATAGCGATGGGAACCCCGGCCAGCGGGGGCAGGTCTTCTCCGGACGCTCGCTTCTCGTCAACCGCCTTGGCCTGCTCCATCGCCAGGTCGCTTGTGAGCGACAGGTAGGCGTCAACCTTGCCCTCGACCGCCTCCATCCGCGCAAAGAACGCGTCGGCGACCTCAACCGCCGAGACCTCCCCCGATGCCAGCCGCTCGCTCAATTCGTACGCCGTCAACTCATACAGTTCCAACGTCTGCCTCCGTGTTGGGGACATCGGACATCCGACTTCGGACATCGGACCAACGGCAAACAGCCATAGGCAAGCGACAAAGGACTGGCATCGCGAGTTGCAGGTCGTAAGTCGTTAGTCCGTGGTCCGATGTCCGAGGTCCGATGTCGGCAGTTACTCCTCTACGATTCTTGGCACTCTGAAGAACTCGTCGCTGCGCTCGGGTGCGTTCTCGACCACATCCTCAACGGACAGCGACTCTCCCACCTGATCCTCTCGGAAGACGTTGGTCATCGGGATGGCGTGGGAGGTCGGCGCAACGTCCTCCGTCTCCAACTCCTGGAGCCGGTTGAAGTGCTCCAGGATGCGGTTGAGTTCGGTGCCGACGCGCTCCAGGTCCTGGCTGGTCAGCGCCATGCGCGCCAGTTGCGCGACGTGCTCGACTTCCTCGCGCGAGACCTCTGCCATGGGGTGGTATCCCTTCGTGAGGTGTGAAGAGCGGCCCAGCCATTCTACCAAAGGCCCCGCACACCGTCAACCGGCCGCCCGCACGAGCGAAGCATGCCACCCGAGGGGGAGATCGCGGGCGGAGCCACCCGTGGGGACCTGGTGGGGAATGAGAGTCGCTACCGCAACCAATCCAGGCTGTCACGCAGCAGCGTCAGGACGTGCTCACGGTAGAGCGCGCACTCCTCGCCCTCGACTGCGATCTCGGACTGCAGTGTGCTCAGGCAGCGTATCGCCAGGCGCGGAGCGAAGTCGGCGCGAGAGGCGTTCTGCGAGTAAAGGTACCGCTCGACGAGTCCGGCCTTGCTCCCGGAGCCCCAGCCGACCTCGTCAATGCTCCAGATCACGTAGTGGGCGAAGCCGATGTACGGGTCCTGGAAACGTGCCTGCGTGAAGTCCAGAAACCCGGTGAGTCTGTCCTCGACGCACAGGAAGTTGAAGGTGTTGTAGTCTCCGTTTGAGAACACGAGAGGCTCGCGGATGCCGGGAAGGGCGGCCACGAGCCGGTCAACCGCCTCCATGAATACCTGCTGTCCCGACCACGGCCCTCCGCCCTCGATCACCTCCTGCAGTGCTGAGAGCAGCGTCTGCTCGGGGATGTGAACCGCAACGGGGTCCTCGCGCACTCGGTCGGTCAGCCCATGCAGACGCTGCACGGCTTCAGTGAGCAGGCGGCAGGTCAGGTCCATCTCATCGAGCGTTGCACGCACAAACGGGAGCGGCCTCCCCGGGACCACGCTCAGGACCACCATCGGCACTGGCTCGCGGTACCCGGGATGGACC